>VXME01000012.1 GCA_009861545.1 Acidobacteriota bacterium
CGAATTCATGTCGGGGAAGCAAATCGAGAAGCTGGCGGAAGACTGTGTTATGATGTGCCACGGCTTGGATCTCCTGTCTTTTGAACGATTTGTAGCAGAATCATTCTATCAAAGACAGAGGGTTCAAGCCGCTCTACTTTGGAGTTCTATGGGACAGCAGTGTACCAGGACGTACCCGGCCAGGTACTCGCGACCGGCTTGCCGTCGTTCCGCGGCCGCCGTCCAAGCACTCGGCTCTGGCGTCGCCGATGGTTGTCTTCCCCGGCCCCTGGCGGCTTGCGCATGGTCATTCGTCCTCGTCGTCTTCTGCTTCGTCGGCGCTCTCTGCAGGGACCACTCGGAAAACGGGCAAGGTCAGAGGTGGCAGCGACATCCGCGCCAGCGATGCCTGCACGAGTTCGCGCCAGTACGGCCAAGCGTTGAACACCGCGTTTCCTTCCGCGAACGCCTCCAACTCCTCGGGCGAGAAGCTCTCCTCGTCAGGAATCGCGTACGACAGCTCGAACGTGGCCCGGATCTCCGCTTGGAGCCTTTCGTCGTCGTCTGCGCTGCGCACTTCCAACGAGAAGGCTGTCTCGACCCGCAAGGATCGATTATCCGTCGGTTCCTTGACGACTGGTGTCTTGCGCGAGATGTTGACGTTTATCGCGTCGGCGGTCTCGTCCGGCTGCACTGCAGAACGGCAGTACGACTCGCAAAGCCTCACGCTCTCGATCTGGATGACCGAGACTATTCTTTTCAGGTCAACCATTTGGCCTCATCAACGCCGGTCTTCCCGCCTCCCTAAGCAACCGCGGCCATTGGGGGCCTTTTGGTACTTCTCCCAGGCCTCGAGCCCGGATACATCTGTTGCACCGTCGTCGCAACCTGCGGCCTCCGAAGGCTCCAGTGGCTGATCTCGTGCGTGTCTTCGTGTAACTCGATGGCCGCCCACGGCTCCGCCGGCGCAGGCATCCGCTTGGAGGACAACTTGAACGACGGTCGGAGCGACAACGCCGCGGCGATGTCCGCAATGGTCCTGAGCGTCAGGTTTCGCCCCCCGCCCAGCAACTGCGACACGAAGCCGGGAGTTCGGCCCATGCGTCGCGCGAGTTCCGCTTGCGTCACGCGGCTGCTCTCCAGCGCCCCCGCCAGTTGCTCGGTCACGTCCAGAATCAGGCGCTCCTGACGCAGCAGCGCTTCGTACCTCTCCCCGCGGTGTCCCGAGCGTGCCTCGCCCGTCATCGTCATCCTCCCTGCTCGTGGCGTGCCAAGTGCTCCGTCAGAATCCTTGCTGTCCGATCAAGATCGGCTGATCGGTGCTTGTCCTGCTTCTTCTTCAGACCGTGAGCCACGAGGAACTGTTTGCCGGCGAAGCGGCCCAACAACCTGATCTGGTGCCGCTTGAACTGCCAGATCGCGTGCCCCTTCCGGTTCTCCAGCTTCTTGAACTGCGTCTTGTTGGTGATCCGACCGCGTTCCGCCAACCTCTCGAACAACACCTGCACCTTGGCGGCCTCTTCCTCGCTCAGTTGCTCAAAGAACTCCAGGGCGGGTCGTTGCCCTGACGCGTCGACAGCCCAGACGACGCGACCCCATGCTCCCGTCGCCGCAGGCTCAGAACTGCACACTGCCGATGTTTACATTTAACTAAACCCTGTGTCAAGCCGGGGCCTCGAGGATGCGCCCCGGGGTACGCGACCGCGTACAGACCGAGAGCCTGCTGCTGGCACTGGCCGCGGGCGCGGCGGGCGCGCTTCTCGCCGACTGGCTGCAGCCGCTGCTGGTCGCGCTGACCCCGGCCGCCGTGGTGCGGCTGGCCGAGACGGGCATCGATGGAGGCGTCTTCGAGACGCCTCCGCGTGCCGCCGTCCGTCGGCCGCGTGTTCCGGCGTGACGTCTGGACCGAGGACGAACCGGTGGCTGTCATCAGCCACTTCCCCTGGCCGCACCGTTTTCGCACGCGACCCCGCCGCGGCGGGGCGGTTCGTCACGCTCGGCGACACACGGCAACGGCGTTGAGGGTCGACATGAATTCCTATTGACATTCGATAGGTCTGGTGGAATTATATAGATATCCGATAGGAGTCAGAGGGGCTCGCGGAAACGATGACGGGGGTGCTCACCATGGATATCTCTCGACCCGATCTCGCACGGAAGAAGAAGCGGCGCCAGGCTCTGTACGCCGCAGCCGCGGTCATCGTGGTGGCTGTCGTCACGCTGCGGGTCTCGCGCCTGGAACCGGCCGCGCCGCGCGTCGACCGCGACACGCTCTATCTGGACACGGTGCAGCGCGGCCCGATGATCCGGCAGGTGCGCGGCACCGGGACGCTGGTCCCGGAGCAGATCCGCTGGATCCCCGCCACCACCGACGGCACCGTCGAGCGGATCGTCATCCGCCCCGGCGCCCTCGTCGCCCCCGCCACGGTGATCCTCGAGCTGAGCAACCCCGAGCTGGAGCAGTCCGCGCTCGAGGCGCGGCTGAATCTCGAAGCGGCCGAGGCGCGCTACGGCAACCGGCAGGTGGAGGTGGAGCGCGACCTCCTCGACCAGCGGGCGACGCTTGCGACCACCGAGGCGCAACTGAAGACGGCCCGCTTGCAGGCGGACGCCGACGGGCAGCTCTTCACGCAGGGCCTCGTCTCGTCGCTGCAGCTCCAGCAGTCGCAGTCCGCCGAGCAGGAGTTCGACACGCGCTACGCGCTCGAGCGGGAACGGCTGCAGATGGCCACCGACACCGTCGAGGCGCAGCTCGCGGTGGAGCGGGCCGAGGTGGACCGGCTGCGGACGCTGTACGAGCTGCGGCGGCAGCAGGTGGCCGACCTGCACGTGCGGGCCGGGATGCCCGGCGTCCTGCAACAGGTGCCGCTGGAGGAAGGGCAGCGCGTCGCTACCGGCACGAACCTCGCGCGGGTAGGCGATCCGACCGTGCTGAAGGCCGAGCTGCGCATCGCGGAGACGCAGGCCAAGGACATCCAGATCGGCCAGTCGGCGGCCATCGACACCCGCAATGGCGTCATCCCGGGCCGCGTCACCCGCATCGACCCGGCGGTGGAGAACGGGACGGTGACGGTCGACGTCGCCCTCGACGGCGCGCTGCCGCGGGGCGCCCGCCCGGACCTGACGGTCGACGGCACCATCGAGCTGGAGCGGATGGACGACATCCTCTTCGTCGGCCGGCCGGTGTTCGGGCAGGAGGAGAGCGTCGTCAGCCTGTTCAGGGTGGAGGCGGACGGCATGCACGCGTCCCGGATGCGGGTGAGCCTGGGCCGTGCCTCTGTCAACGCCATCGAGGTGCTGGACGGGTTGCAGCCTGGCGACCGCGTGGTCCTGTCCGACATGTCCACCTGGGATCGGTTCGATCGGGTGCGTATGGACTAGGGCCGCTCTCCCGCGTCGAGCAAGGGGGAGACCGGTCCGGAAGCAGGAACGTCACGTCTGAAACGGAGGTATGCGGAGATGAACGAAGCGAAGGCCCTGATTCAGTTGCAGAACGTCTCGAAGATCTTCTACACCGACGAGGTGGAGACGCATGCCCTCGACGGCATCGATCTGTCCATCCACCCCGGCGAGTACGTCGCCATCTCCGGTCCGTCGGGCTGCGGCAAGTCGACGCTGCTGTCGATCCTCGGCCTGCTCGATTCGCCCACCACCGGCGACTACACGCTGAACGGCCAACCGGTGGCGCAGCTCAGCCAGGCCGACCGGGCGTGGACCCGCAACCGCGAGGTCGGCTTCATCTTCCAGAGCTTCAACCTGATCGGCGACCTGACGGTCTACGAGAACGTCGAGCTGCCGCTCACCTACCGCGGCATGAAGCGTCCGGAACGGCGCGAGCGGGTGACCGAGGCGCTCGAGAGGGTGGAGATGGCGCACCGTGCGAAGCACCTGCCGAGTCAGCTCTCCGGCGGCCAGCAGCAGCGCGTGGCGGTGGCGCGGGCAGTGGCCGGCCAGCCGTCCATCCTGCTGGCCGACGAGCCCACCGGCAACCTCGACTCGAAGAACGGCGAGGCGGTGATGGGGCTGCTGCAGGCGCTGCACGACGAGGGCTCGACCGTCTGCATGGTGACCCACGATCCGCGCTACGCGGAGCACGCCAGGCGGGAGATTCACCTCTTCGATGGCAGGTGCAGTCCGCATCCCGGGAGCTCGGCCCATGACTGACAGCCCCTGGCGAAAGCCCCGCTGCATGCGAGCGGCGATGCATCCAACGTGGACTGCGGCGCTCCTCGGTCGAATACGCCGGGTTGGACTTCCGGACTGGAGGGTGCTCTTGCGGAAACCGGTTCGTGCCTTCGTATGCGGGCCGCTCATCGCGGGTCTGCTGCTGGCGGCGGCACCGCGCCCGACCCATGCCCAGACCCTCGACACCGTTGTCGGCGAACGGGTTGCCGCCGTCGCACGGGAGGCGAGCCGGGCCGGGCAGCCGGTCCGCCGCTTCGACCTCACGCTAGACGATGCCGTCCAGCGCGCTCTCGAACGCAACCTCGACATCGCCGTCCAGCGCATCGTCCCGCTCGTGCAGGACATGCGTGTCGCGGCGGCCGGCGCGGCGTTCCTGCCCGTCGCCTCGTCGGGCTTCGACTTCAACCAGGAGACCACGCCCAACCGCTTCGTGTTCGACGGCGGCGGGCTGCGCGGCCAGCCCATCGTCAGCGACCGGGGCACCTACGACCTCGGCGTCGGCCAGCAGGTCAAGTGGGGCGGCGGCCGCTACGACGTCACCTGGGACAGCACGCGGTCGGAGTCGACCAACATCTTCTCGACCTTCAACCCGAGCTTCGGCGCGAACATGACGCTGCAGTACACGCAACCGTTGCTGCGCGGCTTCCGGACCGACGCGCGGCGCACGCAACTGGTCGTCTCGCGCATCAACCGGGACATCTCCGACATCGACCTCGCGCAGACCGTCGTCAACACGCTGGCCGACGTGAGCCTGGCCTACTGGGAGCTCTTCTATGCGCGGGCCGCCGCAGGCGTGCAGCGGCAGGCACTCGATCTGGCCGAGCAGCTCGTGCAGGACAATCGCGTGCGCGTCGAGGTTGGCACGATGGCGCCGATCGACGTCGTGGCGGCGCAGTCCGAGGCCGCGGCGCGCCGGCAGTTGCTGGCGCTGGCCGTCG
This sequence comes from Acidobacteriota bacterium, assembly GCA_009861545.1. NCBI lineage: Bacteria > Pseudomonadati > Acidobacteriota > Acidobacteriota bacterium. The sequence continues at coordinate 5,103 of VXME01000012.1, forward strand.
AGACCGAGCGCACCAGCGAGCTGGCCCTGAAGGAGCTCATCGTGGGAGGCACCTCGGATGCGTTGTGGAACGCGGAGATCCACCCCACGGACGAACCGAGGATACAGGTGACGCCCATCGACCTGCAGGCGGCGATTCGCGGGGCGCTCGAGCGGCGCACCGATATCTCCCGTGCGCGCCGGCAGCTCGACGTCAACGAAGCGACGGCCGGTAATCTCCGCAACAGCACCCTGCCCGCGCTCGATCTGGTCGGGAGCTACCAGTTGACCGGTCAGGGCGGTCCCCGCCGGGTTCCGGCCGGAAACAGCTTCGAGGACCTCTTCGGCGGCGCCGGCGGCGTGATCCCGGGAGGTTATCGGGATGCGCTCGACAGCATCGCCAACGCCGACTACCCGGTCTGGAGCGTGCAACTGCAGATGAGCTACCCGCTCGGTCGGAGCGCGGACCGGGCCGCGTACGAACGAGCCCGGCTGGAGCTGCAGCAGAATCGGACCCAGATTCGCCGCATCGAGCTGCGGATAGCCAGCGAGGTCACCAACGCGGCGCTGCGGATCGAGTCGATCCGGGAGCGCATCGAGGCCGCGACGGCGTCGCGGGAGCTGGCCGAGCGACAGCTCGAGGCGGAGGAGAGCAAGTTCGAGGTCGGCCTGTCGACCAACTTCTTCGTCCTGCAGTCGCAGCGCGATCTGGCCAACGCGCAGGATGCCGAGCTGCGCGCGATTCTCGACTACCAGCGGGCGCTGATCGAGTTCGACCGGACGCAGCGGGCTTCGCTCGGGGCTGCCGGCATCGCCGTGGTCGGTGGTGCGATGGGGGGCGGCGCCGGAGCGATCTATTGACATTCGATACGGCAAGGGCTAGACTTATCGATAATCGATAGGGCGTTCCTGCCGGATCCCTGGAGGAATCGTCATGAGCCGCTTACGAGATTCCGCCGTTCGCCTGGTGAATCTGTTCCGCCGCGAGCGCATCGAGCGCGAGCTCGACGCGGAGCTGCAGGCGTACCTGGAGCTGGATGTCGAGGAGAACATCCGCCGGGGCATGGCGCCGAAGGAGGCGCGCCGCATGGCGCTCGCCCGTCTGGGGGGCGCGGAGACGGTCAAGGAAGAGTGTCGCGATGTCTTCACCTTCCGCCACGTCGAAGACCTGCTCAAGGACCTGCGCTACGGCGTACGCATGGTGCTGAAGCATCCCGGCTTCAGCGCGACGGCGATCATCGTGCTTGCGCTCGGCATCGGGGCCAACACTGCGATCTTCAGCATCATCAACGCGATGCTGCTGAAACCGTTGCCGATCCACCGGCCCGGCGAGCTGGTCGGGGTCTACGTGGAGCGGACGACCGCGCCGGGCGGTTACCGTCCCTTCTCGTACCCCAACTTCGAGGACCTGCGGGCGCAGGCAGCCGCGTTCGCCAACCTGGCCGCGCACAACCTGACCCTGGTCGGGGTCGGCGATGGCGAGGCCACGCGGCGGGTATGGGCCGACGCCGTCACGGCGAACTACTTCGAGACCTTCGGCGTGCCGCTCGCGTTGGGCCGGACGTTCACCGCGGCGGAAGAGCAGCCCGGCGCCAACCTCCCCGTGGCGATAGTGAGCCACGACTACTGGGCTCGCGAGGGGCGGCGGCCGGACATGCTGGGGAAGACGATTCTCGTGAACGCCGAGCCGTTGACCATCGTGGGGGTGGCGGCGGCCGGGTTCACCGGCTCGTCCGTGCTGTTTCGGCCGGAGGTATGGCTTCCGCTCGGGCTGTACGGAACCGTGGCCACCGACATCGCCGGCACGCCCAGCCGTTCACTCCGCGAGCGCGACAACTACAGGCTCACGGTGAAGGGTCGACTCGGGCCGGGTCATTCGGTCGAATCGGTCGCCCCCGAGCTGGAGGCGATCGCCGCTCGACTCTCCCGGGCCTATCCGGCGACCAACGAGGACCGGACGCTGCGCGCCGCCCCGCTGCCGCGGTTGGACGTACCGACCAGGCCCGCTACCGATGGCCAGTTCGCCGCGCTGTCCGCCCTGGTGCTGGGTATGGCCGGGGTGGTGCTGCTGATCGCCTGCCTGAACCTGGCCAACATGCTGCTGGCCCGGGGTGCGTCACGTCGCCGGGAAATGGCCATCCGGCTCTCGCTGGGCGGTGGGCGTGGCCGCGTGGTGCGTCAGTTGCTGACCGAAGGGTTCGTGCTGTCGGTCGGCGGCGGGGCCGTTGGTCTCGTGGTCGCCGTGTGGGCCGCCGGCGCGCTCGCCCGCTCGATCGAGTCCGTCCTGCCGTTCGCGGTCGCGGTCTCCGGTATCGGCGTGGATTGGCGGGTCCTGCTCGGCACGCTCGGGTTCTGCCTCCTCGGCACGCTGTTCTTCGGGCTGGGGCCCGCCTGGCAGATGACCCGGAGCGACATCGTCGGCGACCTGAAGCAGCGGTCGAACCCCGAACCCCGCCGTGGACGGGGTCTGCCGGCGGCGCGCGATCTGCTGATCGTGGGACAGGTCGCGTTGTCGCTCGCGCTGCTGACTGCCGGCGGTCTCTTCCTGCGAGGCGCGGTCGCGGCGTCGAGCGCCGACCCCGGGTTCGCGTTCGAACGCGGCCTGCTGCTGGAGACCGACCCGAGCCTCGCCGGGTACGACGAAGTGCAGGCGCGCACTGTCTACCGCGAGCTGCTGCCCCGGCTGCGCGCCCTCCCGGGGGTCGATGCGGTGAGCATGGCGTCGATGGTGCCGTTCGGCTCCTTCTCCGAGGGCCGCATGGCCGTCCCGGTGGGCGCCGACGATCAGGGAGAGCGAGGGGCATCGTTCGCCCTGGTGGCCGACGACTACTTCCGCGCGCTGGGTCTGTCGATGCTGCGCGGGCGCGAATTCACTCGGGCGGAGGCCGAGGGCGGCAGCGGGTCGCCGGCCGTGATTGTCGACGAGACCCTGGCCCGTGCGCTGTGGCCGAGCGCGGACCCGCTCGGGCAGGCGGTCCGGTTGCGCCAGCGCAACGGCGAGCTCGGTGACGCGCTGACGGTGGTCGGCGTGGCGCCGGGTCGCCGTAGCCGGATCTTCGACCAGCAACCGACGCCGCACGTCTATATGCCCGCCGGTGCGGAGTATCGCGCCAACATGAACCTCCACGTGCGGCTGGCCGAGCCGGGCCGCGCGGCGGCAACCGCGATGCTGCAGCAGGTGCGGCAGGCGGTGCGCGGGTTCGACGCGCGCCTGCCTGTCCTGTCCTTGCAGACCCTCGAGGATTTCCGGGCCGCCAGCGCCGGTCTCTGGGCGGTGCAGGCCGGCGCCGCCGTGTTCTCCACCTTCGGCGGCCTGGCGCTGTTTCTCGCCGTGGTCGGGCTCTACGGCGTGAAGTCGTACGTGGTCAGCCAGCGTACGCGAGAGATCGGCCTGCGCATGGCACTGGGGGCCCAACGCGCCGGCGTGCTCTGGCTGGTACTCCGACAGGGGCTCGTGATGACCGGCGCGGGGCTGTTGTTCGGCGCGTTGTTGTCGGTGGCGACCGCCCGTCTGCTGGCCGGCCTCCTTTACGAGGTCCGCACATTCGACCCGCTGGTGTTCGCTCTGGCCCCGATGCTGCTGGCCGGATCGGCCCTGCTGGCTTCCTGGCTCCCGGCGCGACGGGCCGCCCGGGTTTCGCCGATGGAGGCTTTGCGCCAGTAGTAGGCGCTCCGAGCGCGGTCTACGGCGGCGCTCGGCTCAGTGGTCGCCTGGTCGGGAAGGGCTGGCGTCCTGGAAGTCGTAGCCGATCCATTGAAAGGAATCGTCATGAGCCGCTTACGGGATTCCGCCGTTCGCCTGGTGAATCTGTTCCGTCGCGAGCGCATCGAGCGCGAGCTCGACGCGGAGCTGCGGGCGTACCTGGAGCTAGAGGTCGAGGAGAACATCCGCCGCGGCATGGCGCCGAAGGAGGCGCGCCGCGCGGCGCTCGCCCGTCTGGGGGGCGTGGAGACGGTCAAGGAAGAGTGTCGCGATGTACAGCGTTTCCGTGTCGTCGAGGATCTCTGGCGCGACCTGCGGCACGGATTTCGCCGGATGCTCGCACGCCCGGTTCTCGCTGTCGTGGCGGTCGCGGTCCTGGCTGTCGGCGTCGGTGCGAACATCGCCATTCTCGCGCTGGTCGACGCTCTGCTTCTGCGCCCCGTCCCCGGCGCGGAGCCGGAGCGTCTGGTCGCGATGTTCACGAGCGACTTCTCCAGCGGGCGGCCGGGAGCAAATTCCTATCCGGACTTCCTCGACATTCGGGACGCTACCCGCGACGTGTTCGAGAGTGTCACTGCGACGTCTCGCACTTCGGTCGGCGTGCGTATCGGAGGCGAGACCCGGGTCATGTCCGCCCAGCTCGTGGAGCCCAACTACTTCGATACGATGGGATTGAGGCCCGTCCACGGGCGTGGGTTCGAGGCGGTCGAGACCGCCGCGGTCGCGGTAATCAGCAATGGCGTATGGCTGTCGGAGTTCGGTGGCGATCCGTCGGTGCTGGGCCGCGCGATCGTCATCAACGGATCACCCTTCACGGTGGTGGGCGTAGCGCCGGTCGAGCTGGCGACCACGGGAGGCCTATTCCGCGTCGACGTCCGGTTGCCCCTGGCCTTCGAGCAGTTGGTGCGGCTCGGTGACGCCAGACAGGAAGGGCGTGGCAATCGTGGGTACTCCATAGTGGGCCGACTGCGCGCCGGCGTCGAGATTGGCGACGCACGGGCCGCCCTGCAGGTTGTCGCTCGACGTCTCCATCAGTCGTACCCCGGGGCGTGGACGGGGCTTTCGGGACAGTCGCGGGCCTTGACGGCCACAGAGGCGGCACGCCTTCCAGCATTCGCATCGGGGCCCGTGGTTGGCGCACTGGCCGTACTCACCGGGTTGGTCGTAACCCTGCTGCTCATCGTTTGTGCAAACATCTCCGGCCTCCTGCTTGCCGACGCGTCGGTTCGCCGTCGCGAGATGTCGATTCGGCAGGCGCTGGGCGCGAGCCGGTTGCGGCTGATCCGACAGGTTGTCGTCGAGAGCCTCGGTCTGGGTCTGGTTGGGGGGTGCCTGGGCGTTGCCGGGGCGTCGGCTGCCATGCGATTCGTGACGCTGCTGCTGCCAAACCTTCCCCTGCCCGTGCAGCTCGATCTGGAGCTCAGCGGGCGACTCCTTGTTGCCGCGCTGGTGGTGTCGTCGAGCGTCGGCCTCGCGGTGGGGTTGCTTCCGGCACTGTATGCAACCCAACCCAGGCTTCGTCTCGGCAGGTTCCTTCAGACGAGGTTTCGTAACGCGCTGACGGCGATGCAGGCCGCCGCCGCCGTTTTCCTCCTGATCATCGCGGGGATGTTCGCACGCAGCATCGTGAGTGCATACGCACTACCGCTCGGTTACGACCCGGACGAACTGGTGCTTGTCGCGGTCGATCTGGAGGCGGCCGGGTTCTCCGAGGATCGCGGCCGCGCGTATCTCCGGCAAGCGTTGGAGCAGGTGCCGACGGCCGAAGTATCGAGGGCGCCGTTCCTTTCTCTCCGGACGCAACGACGTTCTTTCGCCGTCGATGGGTATCAACCCAGGGCTGGAGAGGACATGGAGGTGAACGCGAGCGTCGCCAGTCCCGGATACATCAGCCTGATGGGAGTGCCTTTCGTGCGAGGTCGAGACCTCGAGCCCGGGGAGCGGAATGCGGTGCTCGTCAATCGAGCGTTCGCCCGGCGATTCTGGTCCGGTCAAAATGCGGTCGGCAGGCGAGTGGGCAGGTCGACCGTGGTGGGCGTTGTCGAAGATGGGCATTTCGTTTCGTTTCGAGAGGCTGCCATTCCCTTCGTGTTCCAGTCCATGGAGGACGTGTACTCCTCACAGGTCACGTTTCATATGCGCGGCGTATCGGCCGACGCCGCGCGACGGGCCATCGAGCGAATAGATCCCGCCGTGCCCGTGGTGAGCGTGACAACGATGTCGGAAACGGTCGACACGGCATTGTTGCCGGAACGGGTTGCGGCGTTCGTGAGCGGTCTCGTCGGAGCCGTCGGCCTGGCGCTTGCCTGTATCGGGCTCTTCGGCACCCTGAGCTACGTCGTGGCGCAGCGCGCCCCGGAGATCGGCCTGCGTGTCGCGCTCGGTGCTCGAGCGCTCCAGATCGTTCGGCTCGTTGCCGGGGGGACGAGCGTGAAGCTGGTGGCGGCCGGCGTCGTCCTCGGCGCCGGACTGGGAAGCGGTCTCGCGCCGCTGCTCCAGGCGCAGTTCTCCGGCGCCGGAGGCGTGGACCTCGTCACGCTGGCGGGGGCGGCGGCGTGCCTCGCGCTGGTAGCGTCCGTCGCTATCGGCGTGCCCGCCGCTCGCGCTCTGAGGATAGATCCCGCGGAGGTCCTGCGCGTCGAGGAGTAGGAGGAAACACACCATGACCAGACAGAACGTGCGAATCTCTCTCGTCGCCGTCGTGCTGATCGGTGCAGCCGGTATGGCCGCGGGTCAGACCGAGGAGCTGGTTCGCGTCATCGCGATGGAACCCGGAGGGCGATTCACGCTCGGCAACGTCAGCGGCGACATCACCGTGACCGGGGTGGACGGTGACGACCTGACGATTCGGGCGACGAAGCGGGTCGCCGGCCGCGGCAGCACCGCCACCGATGCGTTGGACCGCGTCGAGATCGACATCGAGGAGCGTGGCAACCGGGTCGTCGTCGAAACCGACTACCCGCGGCACCGGCGTTCCTTTCTGGAGTCGCTGGCCAGCCTGTTCAGCGGCGGCGGGCGGGAACCGTTCGTGGCCGTGGACTACCTGGTAACCGTACCCCGGGGTACCGCGGTCGCCGTCGAGTCGTTCGACGGCGACGTGACTGTCGAAGGGGTGGACGGCGAGACGCACGTGAAGACCGTCAGTGGCGCCGGGCGGCTCGCGTCGTTGGCGAGGCTGGTGGCGGTCGAGACGTCCTCCGGCGATCTGGAGATCGCCGACGTGCGCAGCGACGAGGTCCTGACCGCCGAGACCGTCAGCGGGCGCATCGATATCGAGAGGGTCCGGGTACCGCGGCTGCAGGTGAAGTCCTTCGACGGCGCGGTGGCGCTCGAAGGGGTCGAGTCCCGGCGCGTCGCGGTGGAGACGGTATCGGGATCGGTGACCTTCGACGGCGCGCTCGCAGCCGATGGCCGCTACGAATTGCGGTCGCACTCGGGCGGCATCCTCCTGACGGTGCCGGACGGCTCGGGATTCGAGCTGGATGCGCGGTCTTTCAGTGGAGACCTGCGTTCCGACATTCCCATCCTCGTCGGCCGAGATAACCCGTCCCGCCAAACGCCCGTCTTCGAGGGAGGACGCCGCGCGATTCGCGGGATCGCCGCCGCCGGCGGCGCCCACCTCGAGCTGTACACCGTCAGTGGCGACATGGCGATCGGCATACGCTCTTCAGCCCTGCTGCAACCGGCTGCATCGAGACCCGCGGGATCCATTGACATTCGATAGGTCCCGTGGTTAGACTTATCGAAATTCGATATGTGTGCCAGCGTATCTCGGTGGCTATCGACCTGGCGTGGACACCGCGTAGAACGTTGAGGTGCCGGTCTTCGATTCGCTGCTTCACCCGTGGGCGACGTCCCCCCGGTCCGCCGCCGGCGCGCGGACGGCGGGCGCACCGCGGCGGGGACATTCACCGTCGAATGGCCGGTCGGCCGTGAAGGCGAGCGACCCGCACGGGATGGACACACGACGAGGAGGTGCAGGATGAGGCACGTCATGGCGATTCTGTCGGGCGTCGTCCGCCTTCCGGTGCTGGTGGCCGCCCAGCGGCCGGACGCGGCGTCGAGTCGGGCGGCGGCACTGGCCGCGCTCCTGTTGCTCGCGGCGGGCGAGAGCGCCGCCCAGCCGCAGCCGTTCCTGGAGCGGGTGGAGGTCGCCCGCGTGGTCATCGACGTGCGGGTGGTCGACGACGACGGCCAGCCCATTCCGGGACTGACGCCGGAGGACTTCGAGGTGCGGATCGACGAAGAGCCGGTCCGCGTGGAGACCGCGTTGTGGGTCGGGAGCGAGGAGGCCGAGGGCGCGGCCGTAGAGGCCGTCCGCGCAGTTGACGCCGCCGACTCTCCCGACCCGGAGAGCCCCGGCGCTCGCGTGGGGGAGATCGGCCAAATGCTCGATACCTACTACCGTCCCAGCCCCGACCCGGGGAGTCCCGGTGCTCGCGTGGGGGAGAGCCGCGGCCGGCTGATCGTCTTCGTCGTGCAGAACAGCACGCGCCTGCTGCGAAGCCGGGTCTATGGCCTGCTGCGCATGTTGCGGAAGAGCGAGGGGCTGCTGGCGGCCGTCACGCCGTCCGATCGGGTGGCCGTGCTGTCGTTCGGTTTCCACCTGCAGATCTGGGCGGACTTCACGAATGATCTCGACCGCGTCCGAACCCTCCTTGCCGGCGAGGTCAGAACCGGACGCCCGCCGGTCCTCGAGCCGCGGGGCGAGATCTCCCTGCTGGCGAGCCTCAGCCAGGCGGAGGGGCGGGAGATCTTCGATATCGAGGAAGCCCTGCGCCGGGTCGGGGAAGCGCTGGAGCCCCTTCCCGGCTCGAAGTCGGTCATCCTGATCGGACACGGCTTCGAGTCGGACACCGACGGTTACGCAGCCGCGCAGGCCGCGCTGCAGGCGGCACGTGCGTCGGTGTTCACGATCGACGTCACGCAGGCGTTCTATCACACGTTCGAGCACGGCCTGCAGGCCGTGTCTGCGGACACCGGGGGCTTCTTCGTGCGCACCTTCGAGAAACCTCCACTCTGGGCGTTCGGCCTGGTGACCAACGCGATTGCGGGCCACTACGTGCTGTTCACCGAGCGACCGGCGCTGGAGCCGGGCGAGTACCCCATCGTGGTGGCGACCGACGTGGACGGGACGGTTCTGGCCCGCAGCACCTACGTGGCACGGTAGGAGTGGTAGCGGCAAGATGAAAAGGGACCCCGCGGCAATCTGAAAAGGGACCCCCT
>VXME01000013.1 GCA_009861545.1 Acidobacteriota bacterium
GGGGTCCCTTTTCACGTTGCCACGGGGGTCCCTTTTCAACTTGCCATTTCCAACGGGACAGTCAAAACAGACACCTACCGGCGGGAAATGCACCGCCACTACCTCGAAATGGCGAGCCTCGCCAACACCGACGCCTACGCCGCCAAGCTGTTCGAGGAATCCCATCCTTGGATTGACGAATTGCCGGATGGCGTGCTGGACCTGCTGCGGGAGCACCCCGCGATCGCTCGGGCGTGGTCCGCCGGATCGGAGGACGGATTCCACCTCGGAGCCGTGTTCGGACGCGGAACCGACGATGTCGAGTCCCTGATCGGCTGCCTCGCCAAGCTATCAGCGAGGGTCGGCGGGGCGTACGCGGCGACGCTCCTGCACCGGTTCCTCGTCGCCGGGAATGGCGTGCGACTGCACGCCCACGAGATAACGGTGCTCCACGGCCTTGAACTCGACGAGCCGATCCCGTTGGGGCGAGGGGCGTATCTCGCCTCCTACGACGCCGTCAGAGAGCGCTTCGGGCTACCAGAGGATCCGGAGCCGTGGCTGCGCCGAAGGGACGAAGGTCTGGGCCGTCATCCTGGGAGGTTGGCGCACGCTTCCTCGCGCGCCGTCCTGGTCCGCCGGTTCAACTGGGGACCCGGCGCAATGCCCCGCGACGATTCCGGCGACATGCACGGTTCCCTCCAACACAGGTACTGGTTCCCGGCGGACCATCGCGTCGAGTCGGTCATCGACGTGTTCGGAGAACGTGAGATCCTGCTGCACCTGTTGAGCATCGCGGTGCGGTCGAAGCTGGTGAGCCACACCACGATCACGGCGGTGCCGCCCTGGATGAAGCAGTTGAACCCGAACCTCCGCACCCAGCCCCCCTCGGGCCATATAGGCGTGTTCGACATCTGGCCGGACAACCTCAAGCCATCCGTGCCGGACATCCGCGCGTTCGCGGCTGCGGCCCGCGGATGGCTGTCGTTCTGCGCCGGGAAGGGAGACCGCAGCACGGAGCTGGCCATCCGGCGCACCGCCGCCTCGCTAGGCATCGCCGGGGGCAGGTTCGGCATGGAGGACCGGCTGCTAGACGCCAGCGTCGCCCTGGAAGCCATGTACGGTCCGTTCGCCAGCAACGACAAGATCACGCGCAAGATCAGCCTGCGCGCCGCGTGGCTCCTGGGCCAAGCCGAAGACGAGGCCCCCCCGATCTCCAAGGAGATGAAGGCGTTCTACAGGACACGGTCGAAGGTTGTCCACGGAACCGTCAGCAGGGACCCGCGGAAGCGGGAGAAAGAGCTGACCGGCGCCCTCGCGTCGGGACGGGACCTCGCACGCCGCTCGCTGTTCGCGCTGCTCGATCGCGGTCCGATCAACAGCGAGGCCGAATGGAACGCGTTCGTCCCGGACGATCCGGCAGATGCGGGCGCGTAGCTTCACAGCTGCTCCAGGTAGTTCAACATGTGCAGCCTGAGTTCGCTCCGTTGCGGCGCTTGCGGCACTTCCAGGTCTTTCGCCAGGAGACCGCAGGCGACGGCCAGCGCCTCCTGCATTTCGACCCCTCCGGGCGTGGTCGTCGGTTCGTTCTCTCTTCGGACCTCGAAGTGCTCCGGCTGGGGTATGAACTCAATGCGGATCGTGGCGAACCGGCCCCTGTGCCAGACGATGGTCTCGTTCCTGCTCCATCCGACGTGGAGCAGGAACACCGCGCCCCCGTACTCGTGGAACTTCACGATATCGCCGTAGCCGAGGCCCTGGAACCAGAAACGGCCAGTGGGTGTGACAGTCCACGTCCCGGTGCCCTCTTCCGCAAGCCAGCACTGCTCGACCAGGAATCCGAGCACCGCCGCGACCGCCGGATCCGCGGCCGTTTCGTCAGACAGCTCCAGCTTGCCTTCGTCGTCTGCCGCGGCCCGTTCGAGCAGCGCGTACATGAGCCTTGTATCCATCCCGGCTGCGGCATTTCCTCGCGTTGGCGTTGGCACGGCTACTCCTCGGTGGTGCGGCCGACGGTCGTCGCAGGAACTGGCGGCCCCGACGCCGACGGACGGTACGAAGTGCTGGAACCCAACATGGCGCAGGTGGAACGGGCGCGGGCCTCGGAGCACGCGACCAGCAGATCATTCGACGTGCCGGCCGCCGACTGGCGGACGGTTCGGCCGTCGTCGCCGACCGCCAGCAACGATGTCACCCTGGGCGAGGGGTCGCCAGACACGGACGAACATGACGCACCTGAATCGGCCTGATGGCCCCGAGGATGATACGGTTGGCCGACGAACCCGTCGATGCCGCCGACGAGCGTGCAGGCCGCGCCGGCACGGCCGCCGACCGCAGCTTGCGGCCTGACGGGCGCACTACGGCACGCGACGTGAGACGCACCGCCGGACCGCCTTCGGCCGACAGCCACGACAGCACCCGGGCAGAGGCTCACCGAACCGGCGGGCGAACCACACCCTCGGCGACCACATGCCGGCGCTCGAGCGCCACCGAGCCGCCTCCCGACGGCACCGTCGCCATGTCGTAAACCCGACACCGGCCGCCGCCGTCGAAACGAGCCTGCCCCCTGCGAGACGAGCCGCCTCGGCGACGTCGTCGCCGACATCCCGTTCGCCTAGCGGACTCCAGCGCCGAGAACCAAGTCCCCCCAGTCCTGCGGCGGCCCCTCACGGAGCAGCTTCAGTATCCCCCGCCGGCAAAGGTCCTGGACGTCCGACAACTTCACGCGGTGCTCGTCCTTGATCTCGCCGGTATGTACGGCTCCCGAGGCCGTGTCGTAGGCGTCGCGCAGGGTCTTGCGAATGGACCGCCGCTCTTCAGGATCCTCGGTGAGGTGCCAAGCCCCCATGAGAGCCAACCGAAATCGCAGCTCCCCGCTGTTCTCGTCGGCGAAGTCCTTCAGGTACAGCGCCTCGAGCGCGATGCGAAGCTCGATGTAGGCGTCGACCGGGAGGGTGGCGCGTTTCGAGCGTCTCCAACGATCGAGCGCAATGCGGAGCTTCCTGTGGGCGCCGCCGAGCGCGGTCAACAGGTGGCGGAACCGATCCGGATCGAGACGTTGAACGGGCTCATCAGCCGGCACAATCGTCACCGCTCCCGTCCGCGCATGGGAGCTTCCCTTCCAGCGCCGGGGCCTCGGCCGGTCGTCGCCTTGAGACCAGATCTCACGAATCGCAAGTCGAAAGGGTGCCGCATCCGGGTAGTCGTGCCATACGACGCTGCGAGCCACGTGACGATTCGCCTGAAGCGACAGGAGCTCGCAGACGAGGTCGAGGTCAGCGCCCGCGGCGGGTTTGGACCGGACGACCTGGTCGTGGCTCGCCGCGTCCGGGCGGAACAGCGTCGGAGAGGCAGAGATGTGCAGCTTCAACATCGTCAAGCCCAGCAAGTCTCTGGCGGGAACACTCTCAACGACCGGCACACGAGGCAGCTCGGACGTCGTCAGCGGCAACGGAACCAGCCGAATGTCGTCGCGCAGGGACACGGCGGCGCTGAGAGGCAGGTTGTTGAGGACCGTCGACAGGTGGAGTCGCACCGGTTCGCCACGGTTCCAGTCGGCCAGCAACCGGACGGTTGCGTCAACGCCGATGATCGCCGCCGCCTGCACGGCGACGCGGGCGAAGTCCGGCAGCAACGAGGTGAACTCCTGGTCGCAGTAACCGCCGGCCTGCAGGGTGCTGCGCTGATCGAAATCCATGTCGATCGGAAAGGCATGCCCGATCCTGTCGGTGTCGGGATCGATGACCGGCTCCAACGCGAGCCGCAAAGCGTCGACGAACTGGGCCAACAGCGCCGAAGGCGCCAGCAGGCGTGCTCTCCTGCGGACGGCTTGCGCGTCCACGCGGGAGTAGATGGCGCGCAGCTCCGCTGCGGACACGCGCCGGCCGGGCCCGTCGCCCTCGCCGTGCTCCATCTCAAAGCTCGCTTCGTTGAGGATCGCCGCCAGAGGCTCGTACAGGGTGTCCATCATGTGCTGTCCTGGTAGTCGGCCGTCCCAGCCGGCGCGGACCGGCTGGTCGGGAACGGCATACCCGCGCCGTCGTCCCGGCGGCGCGTTAGCGCCGCGCGGTGCGGGCGCCGCATGGATCATGGTCGGCTCGGGCCGCATGTGTCCATATCCCCTGGACGTTGGCCAACGTCGGTTCCAGCGCGGCGCGCCGGCTACACCGTGAAGAACGACCGGGTTGTGTTCCCCGGGCCGACCAGGGTTCGCGTCGCAGGACGCCTACACGCCACGACGTCGACCCCGTCAACCGGATCCGCCTGTTCGAGGTCGACCGCACGGCGGTGACGCTGTACGCGGCGGGCGACCCGCCGCTGGTGCTGACCCATGTGCCGCTGGTGCAGGTGCCGCACGGCGCGGTCAACGTCCACGGACACATGCACGAGCAGGAGTCGCCGACGCCGAACCGGCACGTCAACGTCAGCGTCGAGCAGACTGGACTATCGGCCCGCGAGACTGAGCGAGATCCGGCGGCTCGCCTGGCGGCTGATTGAAGGAAGGAGCGTCCCGGGACACAGCACGCGGGCGCGACTGAACGTCGTTAATGCCGTGAGTGAGCGGCACTCGTGCCGAGCCCCCACGCACAAGCACGCCCCTACCGGTGAGCAGGCCGACAGAGTGGCTGTCGAACTCGATGAACGCCGTGCGCGAACGGGCTAAGTCCCCAACAGACAACGCCGCGACGGGCCCTCACGCGCCGGCGTCACGTCCTATCGGCCTGCCGGCTTCGCCATGCGGTAGCCGACGCCGCGCTCGTTCAGCAGGTAGGCGGGGCTGGACGCGCTCTCGCCGAGCTTGCGCCGCAGGTTCCTGACGAAATTGCGCACGAGGTTCGTGGCGGTGCTCTCCGGCTTGCCCCAGACCCGCCGCAGCAGCGTCTCGAAGGTCACGACCCGTCCCGCGTCGAGCGAGAGCAGGCGCAGCAGCTCGTACTCCTTGGCGGTGAGGTCGACCGCCTCCCCGCCGACCGTCACCCGGCGCCGGCCGTTGTCGATGGCGAGCTCTCCGACGACGAACGGCTCGGGCTGCTCGCGGCGCCTTAGCGCCGCCCGGACCCGGGCGACCAGCTCGGTCGGCGAGAAGGGCTTGACGAGGTAGTCGGCCGCCCCAGCCTCGAGCGCCCTGGCGACGGTCTCGTCGCGGCGGTAGCCGGAGATGAAGATGACCGGCAGGTCGGCCAGCTCGGGAACCTGCCCCATCAGCTCGATGCCGTCGGCGTCGGGCAGCATCAGGTCGAGCAGCACCAGCCGCGGCCTCTCGGTACGGATGATGCGCGGCAGGTCGTGGGCCGCGCCGGTCACCAGCGGGGCGTAGCCGGCCTCCGAGAGCGCGTCGCGGACGAAGCGAAGCGCCCGCGGGTCGTCGTCCACCACCAGGATGCGCAACGGCTCGCCGGGTTCCGGCGCGGGCGCCGCGGCGGTTGCGCGATCGGCCGCCGCCGCGCCGGCCTCGCCGGCCACCGGGACGGTGAAGGTGAACGTGGCGCCGTGGCCGGCGCCGGGGCTCTCGGCCCGGATGCGGCCGCCGTGCGCCTCGACGAGCCCCTTCGAGATGGCGAGCCCGAGGCCGTGGCCCGCCGTCGCGCCCGGCCTGCCGCCGGAGTGCTTGCTGAACAGGTGCGGGAGCAGTTCGGGCGCCACCCCGCTCCCCTCGTCGGAGATCGAGACGGCGACGTGCGCGTCCTCGCGCACGGCCGCCACCCGGATCGGGGTCGACTCGGGCGCGTGCCGCGCGGCGTTGGCGAACAGGTTGTTGAGCACCTGCACGATGCGCCGGCGGTCGGCCATCACGGGGGGCAGGCCGGCCGGCAGGTCGACGAGGACGGCGTGCCGGCCGCCGCCGCTCAGGAACGTGCTGCGCGCCCGCTCGACCAGCGCGGCCACCTCCGAGGGCTCCGCCGCGACCGAGAGCGTGCCCGCGTCGATGCGCCCCGCGTCGAGCAGGTCGCGGATGAGGCCCCGCATGTGGCCGGCCTGCTCGGCGATGATGCGGAAGAACTCGCGGATCTCGGCCGGGTCGAGCTCGGCCTCTTCCTCCAGCCCCGCGTCGGCCGAGCCCTTGATGGCGAGCAGCGGGGCGCGCAGCTCGTGGCCCACCAAGCCCAGGAACTCGGTCCGCATCCGCTCGATCTCGTCGAGCGGCGCCAGGTCCTGCAGGGTCACCACCACCGAGCCGATCTCGCCGCCTTCCGCCCGGATCGGCGTGGCGTTGATGAGCGTCCTGACGCTGCGCCCGTCCGGGACCGAGAGCACCACCTCCTCGGCGCGCACCGTTTCGCCGGTGCTGAGCGTCTGCTCCAGGGGAATCTCGGCCAGTGACACCTCCCGCCCGTCGGCGCGGCGGACCGAGACCACCTCCAGGAGGTGCTCGGGCGGACGGCCGGGCGTCCGCAGGCTGTCGACGATGCGCCGGGCCTCGCGGTTGAACGAGACCGGCCGGCCGGCGCGGGCGTCCATGACCACGACGCCGACCGGCGAGGTCTCGACCAGGGCCTCGAGGTCGGCCCGCGCGCGCCGCTCGCTGCGGTGCGTCCGCGCGTTGGTGATCGCGGCGGCGGCCTGGGACGCGAACAGCGTCAGCACCTCCTGGTCGTCGTCGGTGAACTCCTCGCCGTCGGCCTTCTCGGCGAGGAAGAAGTGGCCGACGTCGGTGCCCCGGTGGCGCATCGGCGTGCCCTGGAAGGTCCTTGAGAACATCCGCGCGGGCGCGATGCCGAGCGCGCGGACGTAGCCGGCCAGGTCCGTGAGCCGCAGCGGCCCCGGCAGGTGGCAAAGGTGCTCGAACAGGCGGCCGCTGTCGGGCCAGGCGGCCAGCTCCCGCTCCTCCTCGGGCGTGAAGCCGGAGAACACCGACTCCCGGGTGGGCGCGCGCGCCTCGTCGACGGTGGCGATGACCCCGTAGCGGGCGCCGGTGAGCGTGCGGGCGCTCTCGACCACCTCGGCGAGCACGGTGTCGAGGTCGAGCGTGGCGCTGATGCGCAGGATGGCCCCGCTCAGCGTGGAGATGCGCTCGCGCAGCGCCTGGATCTCCTGCCGCGCATCGCCGGGCCGTGTCAAGAGGTCTCCTTCCGCCGGGTCGGCGCGAATCGCGTTGTCGAGGACCGGAACGGGGCGTTTCCGGCCTCTGATGTGCTCGGCGGTGCGAGTATAGCGAATGTTGACGAAAAACACACGATAGAGGCAGCTAGCAACACGAAATAAAGACGAAATTATCTGGTAGGATCCATCTCTAACCCTTCGAGCGGTCCACGTTGAGGGTGAAATCCGAATGCGAGCTGGCGGGTCTGGGGAGTGGCGCGCGGTGGGTGCGGGTCGATCGCGACTTGCGGAGCCCAGTCAAGTGGAGGCTGGCGGTGCCGAGCAGAGTGGAGATTGGTGATGTTGAGAGTCATGACGGGGCAGAGCGGTGGCATGGCTTTTGCGCCAGCCAGCCAGCCAGCCAGCCAGCCAGCCAGCCAGCCAGCCAGCCAGCCAGCCAGCTGCGGGTTTGAGCCCCGGTCCGTCTGAGCACCTGCACGCCGGGGACGGGCGCCGTCCTTCCCCGCCTCTCTCCCGTTTCCGTGCCGTACGTCTGGCGCGCTTCGGCCGCGGGGTCGCGTGCCTCCTCGCGGCGGCGCTGTTTCTGCTGCCGGGCGCGCAGACCGCCGAGGCGCGGACCCCGGTCAAGCTGGTCGGCAATACCGAGCAGACGGTGGACACCGGTGCTTTTTTTGCTCTCGGTTTCCGCGGTAGTAGTCGTTGGGTTTACTCTCACCGCTTCACGACCGGCAGCAATCCGGCCGGCTATGAACTTCTCCAGGTCGATCTGAAAATCGGGGTGATAGGCGCCAGTGCCGGGATCAGGGTGAGCGTCTACACCGTTACCTCGGGCGCACCCCACAGCAGCCGCTACGTGTTCACCAATCCGGCTTCGCTTACCGCAAATGCGACCAACACCTTCACCGCGCCCTCGAACGCGAGCCTGGCCCCAAACACGACGTATGCGCTCGTACTGGAGGAGACGTCAGGCGGCTCGACGTGGCCAACGAGTACCATTCAACTCCAAGTTACAAGAAGTGTCAGCGAGGACCCCGGCGCGGCTGCCGGATGGAGCATTGCGGAGAAGCAACAATATCGGAGGGAAACGGAGACAACGTGGACGACGGCTGATGCCACCATTAGCATTAGGGCGCTCATGGCCGTCATCGGCCGGGCGAAGGTATCCCGCACCCCCGGGCCGGCGCCGACCACCGCACTGGTTTCCAATCTAAAGCGGCCACTGGCTGGTCCAGCTCTGGCCATTACTAGGCGTGCCCAGTTGTTCAGCACGGGCGACGACGCCCCCGGCCGGGACGGCTTCACCTTAACCAGCGTCGACATCCAGTTTGATGCTGCGCCGGGCGCGAATCTGCGAGTGCGGATCGTGGATGGACACAATCCAGAGGGGACGACCCTTGCCACGCTGACCAATCCGTCGTCGCTCGGGACGGGCATTCAGAGTTTCGCCGCGCCTGGGCGGCACAAGCTCGTAGCCAACCGAGTCTACTCTGTGGTTCTGGACTCGACGACGACAGGGAGTGTCGCCTCGACGCGGGCCACCGTGGAAGATCCCGGCCATGCCGCGGGCTGGGTGATAGCCGATACCAGTCTAACTTCGCCTCCTGGTTCAAGTTCATGGGCAACTCGCAACGATATCTTGCGCATCCGCGTCAACGGCTACGCGAACGACGTGCGGCCGAAGTTCTCCAGCGCGCTGCTGTTCGACGACTACAAGATAAAGGTCAAGTTCGACAAGCCCATCCGGACCGACCATTGCTCCGAAATGTCCGGGTGGACCATCACGTACAACGGCTACAGCGCGTGGCCCCTCAACAAGCCCACCTGCGACAGCCAGTCCGTGACACTCATGTCGCGGAACCACAACCAGTTGCCGGTGAAGCTGTCGGATCGGCAGGTCACGGTGCGCTACCACCCTCAGTCGCAAACCGGCGGCAGGCTGAGGTCTGCCGACGGCGCCGCGTTGGCGGCCTTCTCCGACCGGCCGGTGACCAACGAGTACCCCCTGGTGTCGCACGGGACGGCGCGCGGCAGCGAGTTGAAGATCCACTACGACCAGCCGCTGGACGAGAACTCGATACCGCTGGGGAGCGCCTTCATCGTCGTCGCAAGGGGCCCCGGGAGCCAGTTCCTGAATCTGTCGGTGGTCGACACATCGATCTCCGACACCACCGTGGTGCTGACCCTCAACGAGGAGGTTCCCTCCGGCTGGAACGTGAACGTCAGGTATACGGTGCCGGCAACGAATCCGATCCAGAACCCGGCCGGCCACGACGCAAGAGCTTTCGATGCCGGCAGACACGACATCGACGTGACGGTCCTGGACCCCGGCGGTGCGCCACGTTTCCGGAGCGCGACGGTGGCGGAGAAGACGCTGACCGCGGCCTTCACCGGCCGCCTGGACGCGGACTCGGTGCCCGCGCCGGACGCCTTCCACGTCACCGTGAACGCCGCCCGGCGCGACGTCGCGTCCGGCGGCGTCGCCATCGGCGGCAAGGCCGTGACGCTGACCCTGGCCTCGGCGGTGAGCCGCGGCGACACGGTCAAGGTGCGCTACACCAAGCCGTCGGACGGGCCGCTGCGGGGCGCCGCCTTCGGCGAGGCCGTGGAGACCTTCGGCGATCAGGCGGTGACCAACGACACGCTGGGGGCCATCTGGTCGGCCACGCTGACCGTCGGGGGGCAGAGCAACGGCGCCAACCTTGGCTGTGGCAGCAGGCCCGGCGTCGACCCCGGTTCATGCAGCACTCGGCTCGACAACGACTCCTTCCTGCACGGAGGCGCGACCTATCGGGTCGACAAGGTCCTCAGTGACCGAGCCCCGACGGGCCGGGTCTTCTGGATTTCCCTGAACAGGGCGATTCCGCGGGATTGGACGCTGCATGTCGGCGACCGCCGGTTCCCGATCGCCGAGGCAAGTCTCTCCAACGGCGGCAAGGACGCGGCATGGAATACCGACGTGGGCTGGGGGCCGAACCAACAGGTCTCGCTCCGCCTGACGGGGTCGGGCGGCAGCGGCGGGCCGCGCCTCGAGGGCGCGGCGGTGGACGGAGAGACGCTGACGGCGACCTTCAACGTCAATCTGGACACGGGCTCGGTGCCGGCGCCGGCGGCCTTCCACGTCACCGTGAACGGCGCGCGGCGCAACGTCGCCTCCGGCGGCGTCGCCATCTCCGGCAAGACGGTGACGCTGACCTTGGCCTCGGCGGTCGTATCCGGCAACACGGTCAAGGTGCGCTACACCAGGCCATCCGCCGGGCCGCTGCGGAGCGCCGCCTCCGGCGCGGCCGTGGCGACATTCCTCGACTGGTCGGTGACCAACAACACACCCTGGTCGGCCACGCTGACCGTGGGGGAAGCGGCAGGGTCCACCATTCTGGGTTGCACAGACAATGACCCATCCAAGTGCAGCAACAGGAGCGTCCTTACGGGGGACTCCTTCAACAGAGCGGGCACGAGCTACCAAGTCAGAGCAATCTTATTGTATACGCTTAGCGGAAAACTGGAATTCCATTTGGACAAGGCAATTCCCACGGACTTGACGCTTCATGTCGGTAACGATCAGTTCGCCGTCGCGGACGCTCAGAAACAACAGTCCGGCAAGATTGCGGCTTGGAGCAACTCCGGCCTTTCCTGGACTGTCGGCAATAAGGTTGCGTTTCGCCTGGCGCCCGGCGGCGGCAGCGGCGCCACCGGGCCCGATGACAGTCAGGTCGCTTCGGTATCGGTGACCGGGGTGTCGGTGGTCTCCGACGCGGGCGCAGACAAGACCTACGGCAATGGGGACAAGATCCGGGTCGGGGTGACCTTCAGCCAGTTGGTGGTGGACGTGGACACGTCGGGAGGCACGCCCCGCCTCAAGATCGACATGGACCCGGCGGAGTGGGGCGAGAAGTGGGCGGCCTACGAGGAAGGCAGCGGCACGCACAGCCTCACCTTCGTGCACACGGTGGTGGAGCCGAACTACTCGACGCAGGGCATCGCGGTGCTGGCGAACACGCTGGAGCTCAACGGCGGGACGATCCGCTCGGGCGGCGAGGACGCGGACCTCGCGCACACGGGACTCGCCCACGACGCGAACCACAAGGTGGACTGGCAGACGGCGGGTGAGGGCAGCGGCCCGGTCGGCACCAGCACGGCCTCCGCCCCGACGGTGACGGGGGTGTCGGTGGTCTCGAGCCCGGCCTCGGGCAGCACCTACATGCTGGGCGAGACGATCCGTATCCGCGCGACGTTCGATCAGGCGGTGAAGGTGACCGGCAGTCCCTTGCTCTCGATCGACATGGACCCGGCGGAGTGGGGCACGAAGCAGGTGGCCTACGAGAAGGGCGGCGGCACGAGCGCGCTGGACTTCGCCCACACGGTGGTGGAGCCGAACTACTCGACGCAGGGCATCGCGGTACTGGCCGACACGCTGGCGCTCAACGGCGGGACGATCATCTCGGTGGACACGCACGCGGAGGCGGAGCTCGGCCACACCGGCCTCGGCCACGACTCCGCCCACAAGGTGGACTGGCGCCCGGCGATCTCGGTCGCGGACGCGAAGGCGACCGAGGCCGCGGGCGCGACGCTCGCCTTCGCCGTCACCCTGAGCAGCGCCTTCACCACGGCGCAGCACCGGGTGACGGTGGACTACGCCACCGCCAACGGCTCGGCGACGGCCGGCGCGGACTACACCGCGACGTCCGGCACGCTGACCTTCGCGGCGGGCGAGACGTCGAAGACGGTCAACGTGCCGATCCTCGACGACAGCCACGACGAGGGCGACGAGACGTTCACGCTGCGGCTCTCGAATGCGGCGGGCGCGCGCGTTGGCGACGCGGAGGCGACGGGCACGATCGAGAACACGGACCTGATGCCGGCGGCGCTGCTGGCGCGCTTCGGGCGGGCGACGGCCGAGCAGGTGGTCACCCACGTCGAGGAACGGATGGCGGCGCCGCGGAAGCGGGGCTTCCGGGCGCGGCTCGCCGGGCGCGAGTTCCAGCCGGGCAGCGAGCGGGAGTTCGCCCTCGGCTTCCTGTCGTCGTTCGCGCCGATGGGCGCGGGTCCGGCCGGTGCGGCCCCGGTTGGGGGTGGCGCGATGGGCGGTGCGGCCCCGACGGCGATGGGCTCGCACGCGGCCGGCGCGGGCATGGGCGGCGCTGCCGGTCCGATGGGCATGGGCGCGAGCGGGATGGGCATGCACGGCATGGGCGGCGGCGGGCTCGGCATGGCGGACCCGCATGCGCCGATGGGCGGCGCGGCGGCGATGGCCGGCCACGGACCGATGGACGGCATGCACGGCGGCGGCCTGTTCGGCTCGATGGGGATGGGCGGCGGCCTGTTCTCCAGCTCCGAGTTCGAGCTGAACCGGGAGAGCCGCGGCGGCATCCTGTCGGTGTGGAGCAGCAGCTCGCGGTCGTACTTCAGCGGCATGGAGGACGCGCTGTCGCTCGACGGCGACGTGCGGACCACGATGGTCGGGGCCGACTACTCCCGCGGCGCGCTGACGGTGGGCCTGTCGGTGGGC
>VXME01000014.1:0-36052 GCA_009861545.1 Acidobacteriota bacterium
CCCACGGGAAGACCGCAGCACCCCCGCGGGCGGGAGGCTCCTTCGACCCCCCCCCCCCACCCCGCTTGGCGACACGACCAGGGGAGCCCCCAACAACCGTTACCGCGTCGCCGCCGGCCCGGTCACGAACGCCGCCCAGCGCTCCATCAGCACCCGACGCTGCTCGAACAGATCGCTGCGCGCGTAACTCCGCTCGACAGCCCCGCCCACCACGTGCGCAAGGGCCAGCTCCGCCACGTCCCGCGTCGCACCGGAACGCTCCGCCGCCCACGTCCGGAAGCTCGACCGGAAACCGTGAACGTCCGCATCCGTACCCGTCGCTCGCCGCAGCGCAATGACCAAGGTGCCGCCGTTGAGCGGACGCCCGCCCACACCAGGGAAGATCAACGAGTCGGCCGCGCCGTCGGAATGCGCCCGCATGCCCTCCAGCACCGCCACAGCCGCAGCCGACAACGGCACCCGATGTTCCGACCCCGCCTTCATCCGCGAGGCCGGTACGCGCCACTCCCGCACCTCGAGGTCGACCTCGCCCCACGTCGCCCCGCGGGCCTCGCCCGACCGCACCGCCGTCAGCGCCGTGAAACGAATCGCCGCCTTGGCGGCCGGACCCGCCCCCGACGCCTCGACCGCCACCAGCGCCGCGGGAACGTCCGCGTACGGCAACGCCCGCCGATGCGCCCGCGCCTTCGGGCTCTTCGGCAACGCCGCGTCGATCACTTCGCCCGCCGCGTTCACGTCGACATGGCCGAGAGCTTGCGCCGCCGCGAGCACGCCACGGACCCAACCGCGCAAGAGCTTGCCCGTCGCCGGCTTGTCGCGGTACACCGGCCCGAGCACCGAGAGCACCGCCGCCCGGTCGATCTGGTCGACGGGCCGGCCCATCAGACGCGCCGCGTACCGCGCCAGGGTCCGCCGCCGCGTCTCCCGGGTCTGGCCGCGCCACTGGCCCCCGCGCTCGACCTTGGCCGACACGTCCGCGAACGTCGGCACGGTCGACGCGCGCCCGGACGGGTCCCCGCCCCGCTTCGCCGTCAGGCGGTTGTCGTGCGCCCGCTCCCGAGCCTCCGACAGCGTGACGGCCGGGTACGTGCCGATGCTGATGTCGCGCCGCGTCCCCTGGACGTGAAGCCGTTGCACCCAGCGCTTGTTGACCCGGCCCGTCCGGCCCTTGGCCACGACCAGGTACACCGTGTCGCCTGCCCGGTACCGGCCCGGCTTCCGCAGCGTCTCGGCCCGTCTGGCGGTCAGTCTCTCCATTGACCCGCCTCCTTGGACCGAAATGGTACACCCACGGTACGACCACAATCAAGGCTCGGATTCGGGCGGATCGATCCGGACCGGCATGGACCCCGGAGGCTGGCTATTCCCTGAAATTACGCAGGAAAACCCACATGTTTCTACAGATTCGGACTGATACGGACCAGAGACAGCGTTAAGGCAGCGCGAACACGAAGAGCGTGCTCCCCACGCTCGGTCGCAGCTCCGGCGTCAGCCGACGGTTGGTGCCGCCGCCGGCGCCGGTATTGACCGCCACGTACTGGCGCCCGTCGACCGCGTAGGCGATTGGGAATCCGACCACCGGCGAGCCCAAATTGATCTCCCAGAGCACCGCGCCGGTCTCCTGGTCGAGCGCCTTGAACCGGCCGTTGACGTCGCCCGCGAAGATCAACCCGCCGCCGGTGGCCATCAGCGGCATCGTGGCCGCCCGCTGCTCGTGCACCCAGGCCGTCTCGCCCGTCTCCGCCGAGACCGCGTGGATCGTGCCCAGGTAGTCGGTCCCGGGAGTCAACTGGTGCCGCGCGGCGAGCGCGTAGATCTCCAGCCCGCCCTGGCCGCCGGCGGTCAGCGCCCGCGCCCGCTCGCTGCGTACGTTGTCGGTGGCCAGCATCCGCGCGCAGGTGTTGCGCAGCGGCATGTACATGGTGTTCGTCAACGGGCTGTAGGCGCCGGCCTCCCAGTCCTTGCCGCCCGCCCAGGTGGGGCAGGCCAGCACTTCCTGCCCGAGCGCGGTGAAGGTGACCTCGGCGTTCTCGGTCACCGCGCCGGTCGCGCCGTCGATGTCGCTGATCACGTTCTGCGCGACGGTGGGCCGCGCCCACAGGAACTCGCCCGTCTCCCGGTCCAGGGTATAGACGAGGCCGGTCTTGCCCGGCACCCCGGTCACCACCTTGCGGACCTCGCCCGGCTGGATGCGCGGGTTGATCCAGCTCACCGCGTCGGCATCCGGTGCGACCGCCGTATCGACGAGCAGGCGCTCGAAGGGGTGGTCCAGGTCCCAATGGTCGTTCAGATGCTGGTAGAACCAGCGGATCTCGCCGGTCTCGACGTCGAGAGCCAGCGTCGAGTTGTGGTAGAGGTGCTTGTTCTCCACCCCGCCGAGCAGGAACTTGGGCGCCGGCGAGGTGACGGAGGTGCCCTGGTAGATCAGGCGCAACTCGGGATCGTAGCTGGCGGGCATCCAGGAGCCGACGTGCACGCGCTCCGCGTAGGGCACGCCGCCCCAGGTCTCGTCCCCCGGCTCGCCCGGGGCCGGCACGGTCCGCCGCCGCCACAGCTCCTCGCCGGTGAGCGCGTCGTGCGCCACCACCACGCACGACTCCGGCCCGCCTCGCGGCCGGCAGCTCCGCCCGGAGATGACCCGGCCGTCGGCGATGATCGGACCCGAGCTGTGTCCCGCCGGTATCTCCCGGTAGTCGAAGATCCGCGTCTCCCACGCGATCTCGCCGGTCGTCGCGTCGAGCGCGTAGGCGTAGTCGTCGTCGCTGACGTTGATGATGAAACGGTCGTAGATGGCGATGTTCCGCATGCTGCGGGCGTTGCCGCCGACGTACTCGTAGACGTCCTCCGGCAGATCCCGGCGATACTCCCAGACCAGATCGCCGGTCGCCGCGTCGATGGCCTGGATGACATCGCTGCCGTTCGGCATGTAGAGCACGCCGTCGTAGGCCAGCGGCGTCACCTCCTGCGTGCCGGCCATCAGGGCCCGCGACCAGGCGAGCCGGATCTCGCCGACGTTCTCGCGCGTCACCTGATCCAGCGGGCTGTAGCCCCACCCGTCGAGGGTGCGGCGCCACATCGGCCAGTCCCCGGGATCGGGATCCTGCAGCATGGCGTCCGTGACCGGCACGAAGTCGTCGTCGGACTGCGCGTCGGCCGGCTGCGGAACGGCCGCAAGCACCACGGCCGCGACGAAGGCCACCGGCATGAACGGTGCGACGGATCGAGATCGAGACATCTGGAAACTCCCGCGAACGGAGGCTGAAGACAGGCGTTCGACAGCGGAAGGAGAATTATAGGCCCCGCGGCCGAGGAGCCGCAGGGTCACGACCGAATCCGCCTGTGTGCCGCGATTGAAGCGTGAGAGCGGCTACAGGCCGCGCTGCAGGTAGGGCAGGAACGCCGTCGCCAGCCCGAGGATGGCGAAGAAGCCGAACACGTCGGTCATGGTGGTGATGAACACCGCCGACGCGAGGGCCGGGTCGATCTTCAACGCCCGCAGCGCGATCGGGATCAGCGTCGCGGCGATGGCCGCCACGAGCAGGTTGATCACCATCGCCAGAGCCAGGATGGCGCCCAGGTACGGGTTGCCGAAAACGCCCCAGGCCACGCCGGCGCCCGCCCCTCCGAGCACGATGCCGTTGGCGACGCCGACCAGCGCCTCCTTGCCGAGCACGCGCCGCGAGTTGCTCCAGGTCAGCTCGCCGAGAGCGATGCCGCGCACGATCACCGTCAGCGTCTGCGTCGCCGCGTTGCCGCCCATGCTCGCCACCACGGTCATGAGCGCCGCGAGGGCGATGACCTGCTCCACCGTCCCCTGGAACTCGCGCACCACGAGCGCGGCCAGGGTCGCCGCCACGAGGTTCACGCCCAGCCACGGCAGCCGCTTGCGCCACGCCTCCCAGGGCGAGGTGAAGACGTGCTCGTCGGCCGGCACGCCGGCCAGACGCAGGATGTCCTCGGTCGCCTCGTCCTTGATGACGTCGATGACGTCGTCCACGGTGATGATGCCGACCAGCTTGTTCTCGTCGTCGACGACCGGTATCGCGAGCAGATTGTAGTTGGCGACCTCCTGCGCGACCTCCTCCTGATCGGTGTCGACGCGAGCCTTGATGAGCTCCGAGGTCATGATCCGCTTGAGCGGCGTCTCCGGCGACACCAGGAGCAGGCGGCGCAGCGACACCACCCCGACCAGGTGGCGCCGCTCGTCGACGACGTAGAGGTAGAAGACCATCTCCACCTCGCGCGAGCGCTGCAGCGCCTCGATGGCCTCGCCCGCCGTCAGGTCCTCCGCGAGGGCGAAGACCTCCGGGTTCATGATGCGGCCCGCGGTCTGGTCGCCGTACGCCAGCAGGTGCTGTACGTCGCCGGAGTCCTTGCGGCGCATCCGCGCGAGCACCTCGGCCGACACATCGTCCGGGAGCCGGTCGATCAGCGCCGCCGCGTCGTCGGTCTGCAACTCCAGGAACAGCTTCGCCAGCTCGTCGGGAGGCCGCTTCGCCAGGAGCGCGTCGCCGATCTCGGCGTCGAGCTCGCTGAGCGCCTCCATCGCAAGACGACTGTTCTGCGCAACGAGGGTGTTGAACGTCGAAAGCCGCCCGGCGTCCGAGAGCCCGCTCAGGACCTCGGCGAGGTCGGCCGGATGCTGCTTCTGGAGGAGGTTGACGAGGTTAGCGGTCGCACCAATCCGCTGCAGTCGCTTGACTGAATCGAGCACGACGTCGATTCGGCGGAGAGGCGGCATGGTTCCGAACCGCGAGGTCGCTCGGCCTCGCGCGATGCAGTCCGGTGCTGGGTCGTTGTCCCACTGGTCCAGACACTGAGCACATCATTGTACCACGTGCGATCCGGCCGCCGGCGCGACGGTCATCGTTCGAGGCCCAGCTCCCGCAGCATGCGCTCGTTCTCCCGCCAGCCGGGGCGCACCCGCACGTGCAGATCCAGATATACGCGCGCCCCGAACGCCCGCTCGAGCTCTTCGCGCGCCCCGACGCCGATGCGCTTGATGCGCGCCCCGCCGCGGCCGAGCACGATCGGCTTGTGGGTGTCTCGGTCGACCACGATCGAGCAGTACAGACGCAGGACACCCCGCGGATCCGGCTCCTCGAACCGATCGACGACGACGGCGCTCGAGAACGGCAGCTCGGCCCGCGTCTCGTGCAGCAGCTTCTCGCGCACGGTCTCCGCCACCAGCACGCGCTCCGGCTGATCGGTCACGAAGTCGTCCGGGAACAGTGGCTCCCCCGGCGGCAGGCGCTCCCAGATCTCCCCTTCCAGCGCGGACACGCCGTCGCCGGTCAACGCCGAGATCGGCACGAGACCCGCGAAGTCCCGCTGCTGCCGGTACCAGTCCATCAGGGGCAGCAGCCGGCGCTTCGCCAGCAGGTCGATCTTGTTCAGGGCCAGAATGACCGGCGCGGTCGCCCGGTCGAGCAGATCCAGCACGAAGCGATCGCCCCTGCCCGTCCGCAGGGTCGCGTCCAGCACGACGACCAGCACGTCCACCTGCGTGATGGTCTCGACCGCGTGGTCCACCATCCGGACATTCATCCGGTGCATCGGACGGTGGATGCCCGGCGTGTCGACGAAGACGATCTGGCCGGGGCGCGCCGCCGTACCCTGCTTCACGCCGAGGATTCGGGTGCGGGTCGTCTGGGGCTTGTCGGAGACGATCGCCACCTTCGTCCCGACGATCCGGTTGAGCAGGGTGGACTTGCCGGCGTTGGGCCGGCCGATGAGCGAGGCGTAGCCCGCCTTCACGCCGGGCTCTCCAGCGCTGCCGCGGAGGTGCGCCGGAGCCGGACGCGATGCAGCCGGCGGCGCTCCGCCTCGAGCACGTCGACGCTCAGCCCGTCCACCTCGAACGATTCGCCCTCCTGGGGCACGCGGCCGAGCCGGGCCAGCAGATAGCCGGCCACCGTCTCGAACCCCTGCGGTTCGATGATCACGTCGAGACGCTTGCTCAGATCGTCGACGCTGACCCGGCCGGTGAAGACGAAGCTGCCCGAGCCCTCGTCCACGATCGGATCCGCCTCGACGTCGTACTCGTCGCGGATCTCCCCGACGATCTCCTCGATCACGTCCTCGATGGTGACCAGCCCGGCCGTCCCCCCGTACTCGTCGTGCACGATGGCGCTCTGCACCCGCGCCTGCTGCAGCTCCTTGAGCAGATCGGCGACCCGCTTGGTCTCCGGCACGGTGTGCGCCGGCCGCAGCAGCCGGGCCACGACCCGCTCGTCGCCCGGCGTGTCGGACAGGGTGACGAGGTCCTTGACGAAGACGAACCCGAGGACCGTGTCCAGGCTGTGCTCGAAAACCGGCAGCCGGGAGTACTGCTCCTCGGTGAACAGCGCGCGCAGCTCGTCGAGCGTCGCATCGGCCTTGACGGCCACGATGTCCGGCCGCGGCGTCATCACCTCGCGCACGAGGGTCTCGCCGAACTCGACGACCGATTGCAGCAACCGCCGTTCCTCCTGCTCCTCCAGCTCGGCCCGGCCGTCCGCGCTCGTGCGATCGTCCCGCCCCTTTGTGGGGCCGCCGCCGGCCATCGCCGCCGCGCCGACCCGGCGGCTCGCCCGCCTCAGCAGCCGTATCAGCGGACGAGTCAACGGCTGCAGCACGGCCACCGGTACCCGGAGGGACGGCAACAGCGCCTCGAGCACGCGTTCCGGATCGCGGCGGACGATGACCACCGGCAGCACGTAGCCGCACACGAGCACGAACGCAACGAGTCCCGCCGCCATGAGCGCCACCGCGGTCGAGTCCCGCGCGTCGAGCGCGGCCATCGACAGCACGGTCACCGCGACGACGAGCACGCCCTGCAGCACACGCACGGGCACGAACAGCCGCAGCGGATCGTCCAGGTACCCGAGCCGTTCGAGCCGGCCTCGCCGCTCCGCTCCCAGGCGCAGCGACAGGCGCATCAGCGTGGTGAAGGCGGCCTCGACCGTCCCGACGTAGACCGTCGCGCAGGCGAGCAGGAACAGCGCCAGCGGGATCACGCGAGCCCTCCCGCACGGCGCAGGCGCCGCTCCAGGCGTTCCATCTGTCCCGTGTCGCGCTCGTGGTCGTAACCGAGCAGATGGAGAAGGCCGTGCAGGGCCAGACAGCGCAGCTCGGCGCCGAACCGGTGTCCCGCGGCGCGCGCCTGCCGGCGGGCCACGCCGGTCGCGATGACGATGTCGCCCAGATGCCGCGCCCCGCCGCCGACGGGCTCCGAAGACTCCACCTCGGCCGCGGCCGAACCGTCCGGCCCCTCCCCGGCGTCCGCCGCGCGTTCGGCCGCCTCGATGCCGGCGTCCGGCGCCGTCTCGTCGGTGACGGGAAAGGAGAGCACGTCGGTTACCCGGTCCACCCCGCGGTACCGCCGGTTGAGATCCCGCATCTTGCGATCGCAGACCAGCGCGATCACCACCTCCCCGTCGGCCGCCGCCGGCGCCACGTCGGTCAGCCACCTGCGCAGGCGGTCCGCACGCCGCACGCGACCGCGCCCATCGGTCACCACCACGCGCAGATGACGGCGCGGGGACCGGTCAGGGTCGGGTTCGGAATCCGGATCGTCGATGCTCATGGAGATTCGGGGGAATCGCCGGCCGGGGCCGGAACGTACCGCTCGTAGGCCTTCACGATACGCTGCACGAGCGGATGCCTCACGACGTCGCGATCGGTGAAGTGCACGATCGACACCCCCTCGACGCCGTGCAGCACTCTCAACGCCTGCACCACGCCCGACGTCTGTCCGGCAGGGAGGTCGATCTGGGTGATGTCGCCCGTGACGACCGCCTTCGAGCCGAAGCCGAGGCGGGTCAGGAACATCTTCATCTGCTCGGTCGTGGTGTTCTGCGCCTCGTCCAGGATCACGAACGCGTCGTTCAGGGTCCGCCCGCGCATGAAGGCGATGGGCGCGATCTCGATGACGCCGCGATCGATCAGGCGCCCCACCTTGTCGCTGTGAAGCATGTCGTACAGGGCATCGTACAGCGGGCGCAGATAGGGGTTCACCTTCTCCTGCACGTCCCCGGGCAGGAAGCCGAGCTTCTCGCCCGCCTCCACGGCGGGCCGGGCCAGGATGATGCGGCTGACTCGCTTGGACGTCAAGTAGGCCACCGCCTGCGCCATCGCCAGGTAGGTCTTCCCCGTGCCCGCCGGCCCGATGCCGAAGACCACGTCGTGGCGCTCGATGGCGTCGAGATAGCGGCGCTGGCCGAGCGTCTTCGGCGTCACCTGCCGGGTGCTCGAAGCCCGCAGAGGCGCCTTGAGGAAGAAATCGCGCAGGTCGATCTGCGCGTCCTCGCTCACCATCTCGGAGGCCCGCCGCACGTCCTCGCGCGAGAAGCGGTAGCCCTCGCGCAGCAGTCCCGTCAACTGGCCGATGACACGCTCGGTCTTCGCCATTCCGGCGGCATCGCCGGTGACCAGCAACTCGTTGCCGCCCGTCCGGATCTGCACGTCGAACTGCTGCTCGATCTGCTTGAGGTTCTCGTCGCGCGAGCCGAACAGGGTCTCGATCCCTTCGTCGGGAACGGTGATCTTCACGAGAGAGGGTGTAACGATCGGAGTTCCCCTAGTCCGCGGCGGAACTCCGCGTGACACCGTAACGGGTGAGAAGGCTGTGCGGCAAGGCTGTTCAATCGATACCACGGCCCGCGACCGGAGGTCAAGGCGCCTTGCGGACGGGTTGGAGTCTCGCTGCCGCGAAACTCGGACGCCCTTGCCGCAGACGCCTAACCGTCGAGGTGCAGCTCGCGCAACTGGCGGCGATCGACGGTCGAGGGCGACCCCGCCATCAGATCCACCGCGGCGGCCGTCTTCGGAAACGCCATCACGTCGCGGATCGACGGCTCGCCGGCCACCAGGGCCACGATGCGATCGAGCCCGAGCGCGATGCCGCCGTGGGGCGGGGTGCCGTACTGCAGCGCGTCGAGGAAGAAGCCGAAGCGGGCCTTCGCCTCCTCGTCGTCGATCTTCAGCAACCGGAAGATGCGGGCCTGAAGCTCGGCCTGGTGGATTCGGATGCTGCCGCCGCCGATCTCGTTGCCGTTCAGCACGAGGTCGTAGGCGCGGGCGCGTACGGCGGCCGGCTCGTCCTCCAGACGGCCCAGATCCTCGGGCCGCGGCGAAGTGAAGGGATGGTGCATCGACACCAACCGCTGCTCGGTCTCGCTCCACTCCATGAGGGGAAAGTCGACCACCCAGCTCAGCGACGTGCGATCCTCGTCGATCAGCCCCTCCCGCTGCCCCAGCCGCAGGCGGAACTGGCCGAGCAGGACCGGCGCCTCGTAACCCTTGCCGCCCGCGATCAGCGTCAGGTCGTCCCGCCCCGCCCCGACCGTCTCGACGACCTGGGCCAGCGCCTCCTCGCCCGCCGCCTTCAGGATGGAGCTCTGGATGGCCCCTTCCGGCGACTGCCGCACCCAGACCATCCCCTTCGCGCCCAGCGCCAGCGCCTCGTCGACGAGGTTGTCGATCTGCGCGCGCGACTGCCGGCCGGCGCCCGGCACCACCAGCGCCCGGACCGATCCGCCCCGCGTCACGAGCTCGCGGAAGACCTTGAAGCGACCCTCGCGGAACACCTCCGAGACGTCCTGGATCGGCATCTCGAAGCGCAGGTCCGGCTTGTCGCTGCCGTAGCGCGTCATCGCCTCGTCGTAGGTCATGCGCGGGAACGGGACCGGCACGTCCTTGTCCACCACGCGGAAAACCGCCTGCATCAGGTGCTCCACCGCCGCGAAGACGGCGTCCTGGTCGACGAACGACATCTCGACATCGATCTGCGTGAACTCCGGCTGGCGGTCGGCGCGCAGATCCTCGTCGCGGAAGCACTTGACGATCTGGAAGTAGCGGTCCATGCCGGAGACCATCAGGATCTGCTTGAAGATCTGCGGCGACTGCGGCAGCGCGTAGAACTCCCCGGCGTGCAGCCGGCTCGGCACCAGGTAGTCGCGGGCCCCTTCCGGCGTCGACTTGGTGAGCAGCGGCGTCTCGATCTCCCAGAACCCGTCGGCGTCGAGGCTGTTGCGGACCGCCATCGTGATGCGGTGGCGCAGCCCGATGTTCTCGCGCATTCGCGCGCGGCGCAGGTCCAGGTAGCGGTAGCGCAGGCGGACCTCCTCGGAAACGGGGGTCTCCTCGTCGACCTGGAACGGCGGCGTCCGCGCTTCGCTGAGCACGACGAGGCTGCGCGCCTCCACCTCGACCTCGCCGGTGGCGATCTTCGGGTTGAGCGTCTCCTCGGAGCGGCGCTCCACCGGCCCGGCTACCGCGATGACGTACTCGGGCCGCACCTGCTTGATCCGCGCCAGCACCTCGCTGCCGTCGCGGGCCACCACCTGGGTAAGCCCGTGCCGGTCGCGCACGTCGAGGAAAGTCAGCCCGCCGAGGTCGCGGATCTTGTGGACCCAGCCCATCAGCACCACATCGGCGCCGACGTCGCTCGGGCGGAGCTCGCCACAGGTGTGGGTGCGGGTGCGCGGAACGGAATGTGTCTCTTCAGTCACGGTCTTCTCTTGCCCGCTGCGCCGTCCCGCTGCCGACGACGGGATGCGTCTGCCTCGTTCTTCGTCTCACATTGCGGCGCCGACGGCGAACCGGCAGCCGCCGATCTCGCTCTCCATCGGATGTTATCGGCCGGCCGCAGCCGCGCATCACTCGGACATGCGCTGCACGACCTCGGCGCGCGCCACGGCCGCCTGCTCGCCGGATTGCATGTCCTTGACGGTGACCTCGCCGCGCGCGATCTCGTCGTCGCCCAGGATGAGCACCCGGCGCGCCCCGGACCGGTCCGCCCGCTTCATCTGCGCGCGCAACGAGCGGGCGTCGTAGTCGACCAGCGTGGCCACGCCGGCGTGGCGCAGGTCGCGGGCCAGCACGTGGGCGGCCGGCCGCGCCGCCTCGCCCAACGCCACCACGAAGGCGTCGGGCGCGGACGCGCCGGGCCCTTCCGGCATGGCCAGCACCAGCCGCTCCATGCCGGCGGCGAACCCTATGCCGGCCCGGTCGGGCCCGCCGAGCTGGCGCACCAACCCGTCGTAGCGCCCGCCGCCGAGCAGCGCGTTCTGCGCGCCGAGGCCGGAGCCCAGCACCTCGAACGTCGTCCGCGCGTAGTAGTCGAGCCCCCGCACCAGCCGGTGCGAGACGCGGTAATCCAGCTCCAGCGCCGTCAACTGGGCGGTGACCTTGCGGAAGTGCTCGTCGCACCCATCGCACAGATAGTCCGTCGAGTGCGGCAGGTCATCGACGATCGGCTGACAGGCCGGCACCTTGCAGTCGAAGATGCGCAACGGGTTCGTGTCCGCGCGCCGCCGGCAGTCGCCGCAGAGCTTCGACTTCCGCCCCCCGAGCGCCCCCAGCAGCGCCCCGCCGAAATCCGGCCGGCACTCGCGGCAGCCGACCGAGTTGACGACCAGCTCCGCGTCCTCGATGCCGAGGGCACGGACGAGGGCCGCCGCCATCTCGATGACCTCGGCGTCCAGCGTTGCGTCCGAGACCCCGAAGACCTCGACGTCGAGCTGGTGAAACTGCCGGTAGCGCCCCTTCTGCGGTCGCTCGTAGCGGAACATCGGCCCGAAGCCGAACAGCTTGACGGTGGGCAGCGCCTGCTCGAGCGCATGCTCGACGTAGGCCCGCACCATGCTCGGCGTGGCCTCGGGCCGCAGCGTGACCCGCTCGCCTCCCTTGTCCTCGAAGGCGTACATCTCCTTCTGGACGATGTCGGTGGTCTCCCCCGTTCCCTTCGCGAACAGCTCTTCGCGCTCGATGACCGGGGTGCGGATCTCGCGGTAGCCGTAGCGCGCGCACACGTCGCGGATCACCTTCTCGGCGTGCTGCCAGCGCTCGATCTCGCCCGGCAGGATGTCGTGCGTGCCTCGGATGGCCGGAATCATGGAACCTGGACCGCTGCAATCATCGGATGCGGACGGGACACGCGCGGAGCGTGGATGCCACGCGCGAATACTTCGGAGCCACGCGCGGCGCCGGAGGATGGCCGTCTCGCAAGGATTATAGCCCGCTCCGAGCGTTCGACAGGTCGCGCGCCGGGCCCTGCGGAGCAACCCGGGAGCGGTTCGTGCGGCGGCGGCGGCGCTTCCGGCCCGCGCGCGCCCGCGGGGATGCGATAATGAAGGGCCGATGGCCACCCGCGACCGGTTCGATCGTCCGTTGCGCAGCCTGCGGATCTCCGTCACCGACCGCTGCAACCTGCGTTGCGAGTACTGCATGCCGGAGGAGGAGTACGTCTGGCTCCCGCGCGGGGACATCCTGACCTTCGAGGAGATCGGCGCGCTCGTCGACGCCTTCACGGACGCCGGCGCCGACCGCGTCCGCCTGACCGGCGGGGAGCCGCTGTTACGCAAGGACCTGCCTGACCTGATTCAGCGGCTGGCGCGGAAACCCGCCATCCGCGATCTCGCGCTCACCACCAACGGCATGCTGCTCGCCGACCAGGCGGCCGGCCTCCGCGAAGCAGGCCTTCATCGGCTCACGGTCAGCCTGGACACGTTGCGCGCCGACCGCTTTCGCGAGCTGACCCGCTTCGACGGCGTCGCCGCCGTGCAGCGCGGCCTGGAAGCGGCGCGGGAGGCGGGCTTCACGGACCTGAAGATCGACACCGTGGTCATCCGCGGCGTCAACGACGACGAGCTGGTCGATCTGCTCGCCTACGGCCGGCGGGCGGGCGCGGAAGTGCGGTTCATCGAGTACATGGACGTCGGCGGGGCCACCCGCTGGTCCGTGCGGGACGTGCTCTCGCGGGCCGAGATGCTGCGGACGATCGCGGACGCGCTCGGACCGGTAACGGCCATCGAGGAGGTATCGTCCGCTCCGGCCGACCGCTTCCGGCTGCCCGACGGCCAGACATTCGGCATCATCTCGTCGACCACCGAGCCGTTCTGCCGATCCTGCGACCGCAGCCGACTGACCGCCGACGGTCTCTGGTACCGCTGCCTCTACGCGCGCGAAGGCACCGACCTGCGCGGTCCGCTGCGGGCCGGGATGTCACGCGCGGAACTGAGCACGCTGATCGACGAAATCTGGGCCGCCCGCACCGACCGCGGGGCCGAGGTCCGGCTCGCCGCCGGCGACCGCCAGCCGCTGATCCCGATCGAGACGCTGCAGAAGGAACCGCACCTGGAGATGCACACGCGGGGCGGGTAGTACAGCGGTTCTGCACGAGCGACCCAGGGAAGCACGACCCAACCCGAAACGCAGGTCAATCGACCTGCCCGGCGCGTTCCTCCAGGTCAGCCAGGATTTCCTCCATCTGGCCGAGCGCGGAACGCAGATCGTCGGCGATCTCGCGGGCCAGCACGTGCGGTTCGGGCAGGTCGGCGGCATCCTCCAGACTCTCGTCGCGCAGCCAGAACAGGTCGAGGCTCACCTTGTCGCGGTTGACGATCTCGTCGTAGGCAAAGGGCCGCCAGCGACCCTCCGGGCTCTGTTCCGACCAAGTCGCCTTCCGCGTGTGGCGGGCGCCCGGGCGGTAGCACGCGACGAACTCGTCGAGATCCGCGCGGGTCATGCGGCGGGTCTTCAGCGTGAAGTGCTTGTTCGTGCGCAGGTCGTAGACCCATACCGTCCGGGTCCAGGGCTCCTTCGCGCCCGGCTTCCGGTCGAAGAAGAGCACGTTGGCCTTGACGCCCTGTGCGTAGAAGATGCCCGTCGGCAAGCGCAGCAGGGTGTGCACCTCGCACTCGCGCAGCAAGTTGCGGCGCACGGTCTCGCCGGCGCCGCCTTCGAACAGCACGTTGTCCGGCACGACCACCGCAGCCCGGCCGTGGATCGTCAGCAGCGACTTGACGTGCTGCACGAAGTTGAGCTGCTTGTTCGAGGTGGTGGTCCAGAAGTCCGGACGGTTGTAGGTGAGCGACTGCCGGCCGGTCTCCCCCTCCGCGTTCACGACCGTGATCGACGACTTCTTGCCGAAGGGCGGGTTGGTGATGACGACGTCCGCCAGCGCGGCCGGCGCGTCGCGCAGCGCGTCGTCGGTCGTGATCGGGGGCTCGCGCCGGTCGCCGCCGTCGGGGCCGATGCCGTGCAGGTAGAGGTTCATGCCGCACAGCCGCGCGACGTTGGGGACCAACTCCACGCCGCGCAGCGCTTCGAAGCGGAGATGCCGCTTCTGGTCGCGGTCCAGGTCGCCGCTGCCCTTGAGATACTCGTGGGCAGCGAGCAGGAAGCCGCCCGTCCCGCAAGCCGGATCGACGACGAGCTCGCCGGGCCGGGGATTCACGCACTCGACCATCGCCTGGATGACCGCGCGCGGCGTGAAGTACTGCCCAGCGCCCCCCTTGACGTCCTGAGCGTTCTTCTCCAGCAGGCCCTCGTAGGCGTCCCCCTTCACGTCAGCGGCCATCGCCGACCAGTCCTCGCGATCGATCAGCTCGACGATAAGGCGGCGCAGCTTGGCCGGATCCTGGATCCGGTTCTGCGCCTTCTCGAAGATCAGCCCGAGCATCCCACCGCGCGTGCCGAGGGCGCGCAACGTTTCGCGGTAGTGTCGATCCAGCTCGGCCCCCTCCATCGTCGGTGAGGCGAGGTTCTCCCAGCGGTAGCCGGCCGGGATCGGCTGTCCGTCGCCGGTGAGCCGCTCGCGCTCATCGGCCATCTTTAGGAAGAGCAGAAAGGTGAGCTGCTCCAGGTAGTCCTGGTAGGAGAGCCCGTCGTCGCGCAGGACGTTGCAGTACGACCAGAGCTTCTGGACGATGCGATTGGCGGCGTCGCTCATGAGGAGGGCGCAGTATCGGTAATGATATCATGCAGGGGTGGCGCGGGTCGCCGACATCATCCGCAAGGCGCGAGAGAATCCTGCGACCGTGCGCTTCCGGGATCTCGTCAGGGCGTGCGACGCGTATTTCGGATCGCCGCGGCAGACCGGCACGAGCCATCGCGTGTATCGCACGCCGTGGCCCGGCGACCCCCGAGTGAACATCCAGGACGACCACGGGATGGCGAAGCCGTATCAGGTGCGTCAGGTTCTCCACGCGATCGAGAAGCTGGAGGCGCAGCATGACTGATCACTACACGTACCGCGTGACCTGGTCGCCGGAGGAGGGCGAGTACGCGGGCCTCTGCGCGGAATTTCCGTCACTCAGTTGGCTGGCCCCCACGGCCGAGGAAGCGTTCTCCGGAATTCGCGCGCTCGTGCACGAGGTCCTTGCAGACATGCACGCCAACGCGGAGACCCCGCCGGGGCCGCTCGCCGATCGCGCCTACAGCGGGCGGTTCCTGGTTCGCGTTCCACCTGAAACCCACCGGGCACTCGTGCTGCGAGCGGCCGAGGAAGGCGTGAGCCTCAACCGGCTGGTGAGCGCGCGCCTGGCGGATTGACGGCCTACCGTTCCGTCATGCGAGAGGACGCCTGGCATGGCGCGTAATCGAGCCCGCGGGGAACCGGTCTGGCGCTGACCCTTGACCAGGCGGCGGCGTCCGCCGCGAGGACTATCACTGACAAGACTTGCGCATGTCGAAGAACACGACCGACGAGATTCCGGCAACCGGCATGCCGTCACGCCGCCGCCCGACGCATCCCGGCGTCGTCCTGTTCGAGCTGTTTCTGCGAGAGATCCCGATGAGTCAGGCCGAGGCGGCGCGGCGAATGAACATGCCGGTCACGCGCGTCAACGAGCTCGTTCGCCGCCGGCGCGGCGTTACGGCCCGATCGGCACTTCGGCTCGGGGGGCTGCTGGGCACGACGCCCATGTTCTGGATGAACCTCCAGGCCAACTGGGACCTCTGGCACGCGCAGCAGGAAGAACGACAACCGCGCCGCAGGCCTTCGGTCCCGCCACGGGACGGCGATCGTGCCCCCGGCCTCCCTGACCGTCCGTGACGGGCGGCTGATGCCGCCGCGTCAGGCGCCCGCCCGCGCGGCAAGCGCACACCATCGACAT
The DNA here is from genome assembly GCA_009861545.1 of Acidobacteriota bacterium. Classification (NCBI taxonomy): domain Bacteria; kingdom Pseudomonadati; phylum Acidobacteriota; species Acidobacteriota bacterium. The sequence goes on from VXME01000014.1 coordinate 15,882, forward strand.
CAACTGCTCGCCGAACGAAGCCGAAGATGCCGGGGCGCGCATGACCTTGATGACGGGCCGTCGACGTCAGGGGCCCGCCCGTGCGGATCACGTGCAGCGGGCGCACGGGCGAGTTGACATTGTTAGCGATGTTGGCATAGATTCCTGACAACAAAGGCGGGCAGCTTGAGCGACGGACCCCACAGGAGCCTGAACATGCGGCGCCGCTGGAAGCGGCTCGCGGAGCGCGCAGCCAACATCGCGTTCGACGACAGGGAGACCAGCGACGCATTGGCCGCGGCACTCCAGGGCGACTGGGACGTCGAAGTTCCCGAGAACTTCGTCGGGCACGTTCGCGATGCCCTCGACGATCACCAAGGCGATCTCTTCGGCACGTCGGTGACCGAGAAGCTCGAAGCACTCCGAGGTGAAGCCGCGGGTCGTCCGCTGGCCGGCGCGGTCCTGGACTGCGCGACGCAGGCGGCGGCCCAAGGGCGCCGAGGCGAAGAAGCACTTGCGAAGGCAGCCGCCGACGCGCTTCTGGAGCGCGCCGCGAGCGGCCGGCGCCAAGTAGAGGAGCATTGGCTGCGGGCATCCCGGGCTCGGAACGCCAAGGGCGTGAGAAACCGCATCGACGACGCCATTGCGGCATCCGACATGAATGACATAGCGCGGCGTTGCATTGGACGCGCCGACCGAGGGGCGTCGCAGACGCCACGCAGGAAGACTGGAATCAACGACGGTGTGTCGTTGTCGTGAAATTGAGTACCCCATGACCTCTCTCGTTCCCGAACGCCGCGTCGACGTTGTGGAGGAAGGAAGATCCGCCGGAAGAAGTCGGATCCGGTGCGGGATTGACGAACACCTGCAGTTCGACACTGAAGGCATCGAGACGTACTGCCTGGCCGGCTGGAACGCAACGGTATACGACGCGTTCGTCGTCGGCGCCGCCGTTCAGTTCTGCGACCATACGACGCGGCGCCCATCGGCCGGCTGGCGTCGTGACATTGCGCTCCGCGTTCCCGTTCATGATCCCCACCACTGGCGGTCCACGGCGGTTTCCGAGGCGCTGCATGATGCGTTGTCGTTCCTGACCGGTGATCGGTGGCGTATCGATTTCGTTCGGCGAACAAAACACTTTGTGCCCGAGCGGCAGCAGCGCTTCGACCTCCCGCGTTCCTGTGTCGTGATGCCGTTCAGCGACGGTCTCGACTCGTACCTGATGGCGGGCCTGCTTCAGCGGGAGCATGGTGACGCGTTGGTCCGGGTCCGACTCGGAGCAAAGGCTTCCCGAGGGAAACGAGCCCGAACCTCACCGCCTCGCGCCTTCGCCTCGATGCCGTGGCGGGTGTCGTGCGGCAGGTCTGGATCGGTTGAAACGAGTGCCCGGTCACGCGGGTTCCGATTCGCACTGCTCAGCGGCATCGCCGCGTTTCTCTGCAAGAGCCGAAGAATCGTTCTGCCGGAGAGCGGCCAGGGCGCCCTGGGGCCGTCGCTGATTCCGGTTGGCCAAGCTCATGCAGACGTCCGGAATCACCCGCTGTTTATGACCAGGATGGAGCGTCTCGTACGGGCGTTGTTCGGTCACGAGGTTCACTACGAGTTTCCGCAGCTCTGGCGAACGAAGGGTCAGACCCTGGCGGCGTTCATCGAGTCGCGCCCCGACGATGCGGACTGGCTGGGCACGCGCTCATGCTGGCAAGGTGCACGACAGGTGTCGGTCTCCGGCAGTCTCCGCCAATGCGGGATCTGCGCTGCATGCCTACTCCGACGCATGAGCGTACACGCAGCAGGGGGACGCGAGGATCCGGCAATCTACGTGTGGGAACGCCTGGGCGCCACTCGTTTCGAGGACGGCGCCGCCGAGGCATTTACGAATCGAAGGCCCAAGGGGGCGCTTCACGAGTACGCGATTGCTGGCGTCCTGCATCTCGACCATCTGGCCAACCTGCATCGGGCACCGGCAGGCGCGGCCGTCATCGCGAGGCAGGCCTTCCTCCTGAGCAGGCCGCTCGGCCTGGACGAGCAGCAAACGAAGAAGAGGCTCACGGACATGCTCTGGCAACATGAGGACGAATGGTGCGGCTTCGTCGATTCGTTGGGGCCGCGTTCGTTCGTCGCGCAGTGGACTGCGCAAGGACAGTGACATGGCGCCGGACAGTATCGATGCGATCGACGTCGGCGCCCGCCTGCGGGGGGCGCGTGAAGCGGCGGGGCTGACGCAGACCGACGCCGCGGCCGACCTCCGCGTCGCGCGGACGACCTTGGTCGCCATGGAGCAGGGCCGCCGCCGCGTGCGGACCGAGGAGCTCCAACATCTGGCGCGTCTCTACGGCACGTCGGTCAATGCCGTACTGCGTCGCGAAGCGGTGCACGTCGATCTCGTGCCGCGTTTTCGCAAGCTCTCGAGCGCCAACGACGAGTCGGCGGAGCGGGCGGCACGCCTGTTGACGGACCTCGTGCGCGCCGAAGTCGAGCTCGAGAACCTGCTCGGCGTCACGCGCACGCGGAACTATCCGCCGGCGAGACCGTTGCTGCCCGGCGACGTGCGCCTGCAGGCCGAGAACGACGCCACCGAACTCCGGCACTGGCTCGGATTGGGGCTGGCCCCGGTCCGCGACGTCATGAGCCTCCTGGAACTCGACCTCGGCGTGCGCCTCTACGTCCGGCCTCTCGACAGCCGGGTGTCCGGGCTGTTCGCATACGACGACGGCGTGGGCGCGTGCATCCTGCTGAACGCCAAGCATCCGCGGGAACGGCAGGCCCAGACCGGCGTTCACGAACTCGGACACCTGACGTCCCGGCGGCAGACGCCGGACGTTTGTCGTTTCGACCGGCAGGACGATTCGCGCGAGGAACGCTACGCCAACGCGTTCGGGCGCGGATTCCTGACGCCCGCGCGAACCGTGACGGCCAAGTTCCAGGACCTGACCGCGGGCGCACCCCGCTTCACGCGACGCCACGTCATCCTGCTGGCGCACGCGTTCGGGGTGTCACGTGAGGCGATAGTCCGCCGCCTGGAGGAACTCTACCTCGTCAAGCGGGGTACCTGGGACTGGTTCGAGGCCAATGGCGGCATCACCGACGGGCAAGCGCGTGAAGTTCTCGGTGAATCGGCGGCCCAGGGCAACCGCGACGCCGGGCGGCCCGTGACCTTTCGCCTCGGACTGCTCGCCGCCGAGGCTCACCGGCAGGAGCTGCTGAGCGAAGGGCAGCTCGCGCGGTTGCTCCGCCTAGATCGCGTCGAGTTGCGCGAGGTGCTGGACGCCGCGAACGTTGACGGAAACGACACGGATGACCTTCCAAAGCTGCCTGGATAATCGCACGGCCCCAGTCGTCGCCGATACGAGCGTCGTCATCAACCTGAACGCTACCGGTTGCGCGGAAACGATACTGCGCGCCCTGCCCAACCGCTGTGTCGTCGTGGAGCAGGTCTCGCTGGAGCTTCAAGTCGGTCGCCGGACCGGCCGCCCGGATGCTGACGCCCTTGCGGTGCTGATCCGCGAGAGCCTCATCGAGCATGCCCAACTCGAAGACGTGGGTCTGGTCCATTTCACCGACCTCGTCACCGGATCTGCAGCCGAGACCCTCGATGACGGCGAAGCAGCAACCATCGCCTGCGCCATCGAACGGGGCGCTGTCGCCCTCGTCGACGAGCGCAAAGCCAATCGGATCTGCACGGAACGCTTCCCAGGCCTCGGCATCGGGTGTACGGTAGACGTGCTCGCTCAGCGACACGTTCGGGGCGCGCTCGGCGGCGGTCTCGCCGATGCCGTGTTCAGCGCTCTGGATCGTGGTCGCATGCGGGTGCCCGACCACCATGGGCAGTGGGTCCTGGGTCTCATCGGCAAGGAACGGGCTGCAGGATGCCGTTCACTGCCGAAGCGGTTTCGTGTGAACAGTCCGCCGAATCCAAAATGATCTACCGTCCGCACGAAGAGTTGTACCTGAAGGCCTTACGTCGTCGGAGCCAGAGAGCCGCTCCGGGCTTGGAACACCACCTTTCCGTCGTTCGCCTTCAGAACGTCCAGCAACCGGGTTGACCGCGGTTTCTCTCTGCAAGCGAGAGAGGCACAAACGGGGACTCCAGCTACAATGACTTCCTGAAAGTGGATGCGATTGACCAGCAGAGAGGATTGAGGAGCAAAGACACATGTCAACGAGGGACGCCGTCCGGAGGGTGCAACGTCACCGAGAAGCCAAAGAGCACTTGGCTGAGATCTACAACAGACGGGAGAGGGTCATCGTGATCCACTATTCGTGCGAGAGTTTCTACGACCGTCGGGTAGAAACCTCGCCGAGAATTACATCTATAGCAGTCCGCAACCTGGCGACCGCCCAAACAGAGTCTTTCTCGATTCATCAACTTGCTGAACGCGAGGGGAAACTCTATGACATGAAGGCCCACTACGACGAACTTGAGAGAACGAGATACTGAAGGAGTTCTTCGAGTACGCGAAGGGCCGTCTCGACTATACTTGGCTACATTGGAACATGCGCGACAGCAACTATGGGTTTGCCGCGCTGGAGCATCGGTTCCAAGTGCACGGTGGACAACCTGCCGAAATCCCGGACGTGTGCCGGCGCGATCTGTCGCGGTTGCTGTTGGAACTCTACGGTGTCAACTATATCGGCCATCCACGACTTGAGAGCCTTGTCAGGAAGAACGACATTACTGACCGTGATTTTCTTAACGGCGAAAGCGAGGCGAAGGCATTCATAGACGGTCGGTACGTGGACCTGCATCGCTCGACGCTCCGCAAGGTCGACATCATATCTGATATAGCCAATCGGGCGGCAGACGGTACGCTCAAGACCGACGCGAGTCCGACTGAAGTCTGCGGCAGCTATCTTGCATTCGCCGTAGCGAAGGCCAAGGAGCACTGGGTGATCTCGCTGCTAGGCATTCTCGGGGCAATCGCGAGTGTCGTGAGTTTTTTTCGGTAGTCCTGCGGAACATGTTCAAGCATCATTCGGATTTGCGAGCACGCCGCCGAAGGCGCCGTCAAGCACGGCCTGATGTAGTGCCGCTGTGCGAGTCTTGGTCCCAGCTATTTCGGCAACCATGGCCCGTTCGCTGTGAAACACCTTTTCAACCATATTCCTTATGCGAACCTGTTCCGCCAAAGGCGGCACCTGCAACACACATGCCGCCACATCCACTTGGTTGACCTTGTATATTCCCGCCGTTGTCTTGGCCTTGCGTTCAATCTGATCACGAGTATCCCGAGAATTCCACAGCGCCACAAAGAACCGCCGATCTATTCTGTCGCAAAGACGCACGCGAATCAAGGTGTCGGGAAACGCAACGAAATCAGGATGGTCGGACACAATTGCTCCCAGTCCGACCAAATGGATGGAACCGTTTCCACGCGACACAAGAATGTCGTTCTGACGAACAAGAAATGGCTCGGCTTCCGACGCACTCCAAGCACCAATCTTGAACTCGCTTAGATCTACGAGGCCGTTCCGTAGCGATGTCAACCGAAGGACCGGAATGCCGTGTTCCGCAGTCTTGACCGACCGCCCATTCACGAGCCGTTCGGACAGGATCTGATCGACCGTTGCCCAGCACCACCCTTCCGCGAGCGATGGCAGCGTGGCAGTGTCCGGTTCGGCCGGCTCCTTGTACCTCGCCTTCCATTTGTCGGTTGTCGGCACCTTCCCCGCCGCCTTCATCCTCGCCAGCTCGCCGTCCTCCCACCGCCGACGTCGTTCAGCAAGAATCCGCTCCAGGAGGACGGAAGCAGGCTCGTAGTCGCGACCTTCAGCGCGGGCGAGTTCGGCCTCGGTCGGCACGAGTCGCCCCTCGACGGCGGCCTTCAAGATCGACGCGCGGTACCGCTTCAGGTTCCGCCGCACTCGCTCCAGCGTTGCGGTGACGTCATCGAGACGCGTAAAGTACGAGTCGATGGTCTCGGCGAGTCGCTTCTGATCGTGTGGTGGAGGAACGGGCAGCGTCTGCGCTTCGAGGAATTGCTCCGGGACGCGCAACTGGCCGGCCGTGCCCTTCATCTTCGATCGCGCGGCAGCGCGAAAGTCGTCCCGGAGCAGGTAGTACGCCAACAGGTCGGGCCGAATGGCGGCGGACGGGCGGAGCACGTGGAACTCCGTGGAGCCGGCGCCGACGCCGTTGTGGAGACCCTTGCTACCGCCAGCTTGCCGTTCTCCATGCAGGGCGTGATCTTCGCGAAGAGGACGTCACCTTCCTGGAATCGCTTGTAGCCCTTCCTGACCTCACGCCACGGCCGGGTTTCACTCGTGTCGATGCCCTCCGCCATCACCTGGACAGCGGCCATCGGAACGAACGAAACGGGAGTGTCGTCGTCGGGCGGGACCTCCGGGTTGGGAGGGTTGATCTCCACGACTTCGGACAGTCGCGCTTCGGTCCAGCCCGGCGGCAGGCGCTTCCTGCTCACGCCGCCAGTACCCCGTTCAGCTCATCCAGCAGCGGTGCGAGCCCGTCGCCGAAGATCCGCGTCGCGCGACCGAGGCCGCCCTCTTCCGCGAACGGCGCGTAGTCGAGATCCTCCACCGTCATCTCCACGCTGGCCGCGATGTGGTCGCGGATCATCTCCAGCCAGCGAACCTGCTCGGTCGTGAAGTCGCGGCCTGCGGTGCGCTGCCGTGCGAGCCACTGGTCGAAACGTCCCCGCACGCGCTCGCCGAACGGCGCCAGCTCGTCGTCCCGGTCCATCGCGAAGCGCACCAGAGAGACGAGATCGGTGAGCAGCCGCTGCGCCGACGCGCCCCGGACCCGGTCCCTGTCCAGCGTCTCGTAGGCGCGCCAGAGCTTCTCGGGCGTTCCAGGCGCGGGGCGGCGCCTTGATTTCGTCGGCCAGCGTCTTGAGGTCGCTGAAGCGGAGACGCTTCGCATACGGCATCCCGTAGAAGCACTGGAGGGCGTCGATCTCGTCCTTGTTGTCCGCGATGAACCGCTCGAACGAGTCGACCAGCGACTTCGCCTTCTGCTTCGCCTCCTCGCTCGCCCCCGCCTCGATCAACTCGTCCACGGTGATGTCGTCGATGAGCTGCTCCAGCTTACGCTTGATGTCCTGCAGAAGGTGGCGGAGCTTGGGTCTGGTGGAGATCGGCGCGGCGGCCTGCTTGAGGAGCGTCGTCGCGGCCTGCTGCACTTGTTGATCGGTCGGCTCGTCACCGGCGGGCACATCGAACATCGAACGCGCCTTCGTGACCTGACGATCCGGATCGAGCCCGTCGACGATGGCGTGGCTGATGGCCCCAATGCTGGCGCCGCCGGACACTTCGGCGATGCGCTCGCGCTCCTCCGGCCCACACTGTCGATCGAGCCGCGCGAGCCGGCCAGCGAGCGACGACAGCATGGCCGGATCGGTCCCGCCCATGGCGACGTGCTCGAGCAGGGCCTTGAAGGAGACGGCCTTCTTCCGCTCCAGCGGCTGGGTGTCGGCGAGCGGGACGTCGGACACCCCGACGCAGTCGACGATGACGAAGTGCGTCTTGGCCCGGGCGTCGGGCGTCACCGCCTGCAGCTCGCGCGCGTCGATGACGCGAACGCCGCGGCCCTTCATCTGCTCGAAGAGCACGCGGCTCTTGACCGCCCGCATGAACATGACGATCTCGATCGGCCTGATGTCGGCGCCGGTGCTGATCATGTCCACCGTGACGGCGATGCGCGGCTCGAAGCTGTTGCGGAACGCCTGGATCAGGTCGCGCGGCTTGGCGGCGGTCACCTTGTAGGTGATCTTCTGGCAGAAATCGTTTCCGCGGCCGAACTCGTCGCGGACGATCTCGACGATGTCCTCGGCGTGGCTGTCGTCCTTGGCGAAGACGAGCGTCTTCGGCACCTCCGTCCGGCCGGGGAAGATGTCGGTGAAGAGACGGTCGCGGAACGCGCGGACGATGGTGCGGATCTGGTCGCGCGCGACCACGCGGCGGTCGAGCTCGGCGGCGTCGTAGGTGATGTCCTCGTCAGGCCGCTCCCACCGCCGCTGACGTGTCTGGCGGTCGCGGTACTCGACCATCGTGTCGGGCGCCGCCTCGATGGTGGCGCCCTGCCCGGTGATCCGAGTGCGGATGTCGTAGACCTCGAAGTCGACGTTGACGCCGTCGGCCACCGCGCGCTCGTGGTCGTACTCCATGACCAGGTTCTTGTTGAAGAACCCGAAGGTTTGCTTGGCCGGCGTCGCGGTGAGGCCGACGAGGAAGGCGTCGAAGTACTCCAGCACCTGCCGCCACACGGTGTAGATGGAGCGGTGGCATTCGTCAATGACGATGACGTCGAAGTACTCCGGCGGGTAGGCCGGGTTGTAGACGACCGGCAGCGGTTCACCGAGCGCGCCGGCGCCCGGTTCGAACTGCGACGCCGCTTCGTCCTCCGCCGCGAAATCGGGCTCTCCCTTGAGCATCGAGTAGAGACGCTGGATCGTGGTGATGACCACCTTGCTGGCCGCGCCGATGGTGTTCGACGTCAGGCGCTGGACGGTGTAAAGCTCGGTGAACTTCCGGTGATCGTCCGGCGTGCGGAAGCCCTGGAACTCCTTCTCCGCCTGCTCGCCGAGGTTGCTCCTGTCGACGAGGAACAGCACTCGCCGCGCGCCGGCGTAGCGGATGAGCCGGTAGACGGACGTGATGGCGAAGATCGTCTTGCCGGACCCGGTCGCCATCTGGACCAGCGACCGCGGATGGTTGCGCTTGAGTGACCATTCGACGTTTCCCACGGCCTCGACCTGGACCGGATAGAGGAAGTCCTGCTCCAGCTCCGGCAACGTCTGAATACGGCCGCGCAACGACGACGGACACGTCTCGTCGGCCGCTGTGTGGAGGCCTCCACCTTCAATGTGAAGGCGTCTTACCCAGGCGTCGAGGGTCTCCGCCCGAACCCATTCCGCCAGTGTTTCCGGCCGGTGAATGTGCGGCAGGTGCGAGATGCGACGGCTCTTCGGATCCGGGTCCAGACCGTTGATGAATCTCGTGTCGACGCCGGTGCTGACGTACAGGAACGGGAGCGGTCTGACCGGCGGATTCAGCACCGCCGGCAGCCCCGTCGCATACTTGTCGGCCTGCAACTCGACGCTGGACAGGGTGTATCCGACCGGCTTCGCTTCGAGCACGCCGACGGCCTGCCCGTCGACGAACAGCATGTAGTCGGCGAATCCGTGGCTCGGCGCCATCTTGAACTCGCGCACGGCGACCCCGAGCCCGGCCGCTAGGTTCATCCCGTCGCGGTCCTGGACAATCCAGCCCGCGTCGGCAAGGGCCGTGTCGATTTCCTCGCGGGCCTGTTGTTCCGGCGTCAGCGGCATTGCTTAGCGGTCGGGATTCCAGTGCGCCTTGTGGCCGTAGTTCCGGCTGGGATCCGTGACCGCAGGCCCCTGGCAGACCGTTGCTCCGGCGTCAGCTTCATGTTTCATCTGCCTCGGCTACTTCCGAGTCCTCGCCACGCACGATGGCATACAGCAACTGGTCCTGCACGACCCCGTCCTTGACGGCGCTGCGGCGCATGCGGCCTTCCAGCCGATAGCCGGCCTTCTCCAGCACGCGACAGGACGCGGCGTTTGCGGCCAAGGGAACGGCAAACAGCCGCTCCAGCTCGTAGGCGACGAAGGCATGCCGGGTGAAGCCCACCAGCGCGCGCGTTGCGATGCCGCGGCCCCAGTATGTCTCGCCGAGCCAGTAGCCAATCTCGGCCGAGCATCGCTCCACGTCCTCACCGAGCACCACCCCGATGGAACCGACCGGCCGGTCATCGACTGTAATGGCGAACGCCGTCTCGGGATCCGCACCACTGGCGAACGCGATGAACCCGCGCGCATCGTCGACCGCGTAGGGGTGGGGAAAGCGATCCCGCAACTGCAACCACACGTTGCGGTTGTTGGCGTGCCGGGCCAGTTCGGCGGCGTCCGGCTCACGGAACGACCGCACCCCGCAGGATCCAAGGTCGAGTTGCATCTGCAGCACCGGCAATGGGAACGTCGGCCTAAAGACTGACCGTCAGCGGGTGTCCGACGAGTAGACGATCGACCGTCAGAAGCTTCAAGCCCTCCTGCTGAGCCTGAACCAGCAGAAGCTCGTCGAACGGGTCGCGGTGAGCGATGGGCACGTCCAGCGTCCTGGCGGCATGGAGCGTCGTCAGCGGCAGGAACGTCACGTCCTGCCGTTCCAGCGCAGCAACTACATCATCCGGGTCGAAACTGCTCTTCCGTGCCCCCGATCGGTAACGGGCCTGGAACTTCAGGCGCATCTCCCAGATCGACACGGCGCTGACCAGGATGCGCGCGGCGCGATCGTCGAGGAACCGACGCTCGGCGTCGGAGAAACCCCGCGCCGCCGCCATGAACCGGTAGAGATAGAACGTGTCCAGAAGGACGTTCACCGCCTCGCACGCCTACTCGTCTTCAAGCCCCAGCACCTGACGGCTGAACGCCGGGTCCTCGAAGGCTGCCCTCCATTCCGCCACCTCTTCCTCCGGGGCGTCCTCGATCCCGAGCCGCCGGCGCGTCTCCTCCAGCTTGTCGAAGTCGATGCCGCCTCGCCGGCGACAGCGGACCAGCTCCACGGCGGGCACACCGTGCCTGGTGATCACGACACGCTCGCCTTTCTCGGCGGCCGCGATGAGCTCCGAGAGTCGAGCCTTGGCTTCACGCACCGCAAGTTCCATGAACCGTCTCCTCAGCCACCTGCGTATCGATCCACCCGTAGCCGCGTTCCAGCCACAAGAGAGACTACACCGTGACTACGCCTCGCGTCATTCGCGACCGGCCGTCGCCGCCGCGCGCGGTCGGGCGGCCGGCCCCCGGAAGTGGGCGCGGTCGACGGCAAACGTCGGCGACACTGCGTTGCCGCCTGCCGCAGCACTACCCACCCCAACCGTAGTTGACGCGCGCGTAATAGTACCCGCCGCTCAGTCCCCACGGCGTGAACTGGCTGTAGGGCAGGCCGAACCGCGCGGCGAAGAGGTCCATCCGGTCCGAGAAGGTGTTGAACACGTTCTGGCCGCCGACGGCCAACGTGACGTCGGGGGCAAGCGCGACGCTGGCCTCCAGGTCGAGGATGAAGCGGCCGGCGAGCACCTGCGCGTCGGCGCCGCGCGCGGAGCGCGCGTCGAGGTGGTCGACCCACGATCCGAAGTAGTGCAGGCGGCCGAGCAGGCCGACCCGCCCGGCGCGCTGGTTGACGGCGACGTTCCAGCGCGTCTCCGGCACGCCCCGTTCCAGGGCGAGCACGTCGCCGGGGCTGAGCAGGTCCGATTCTTCCGTCACCGCCGTGTCGGTGCGGTTCATGGCCAGGCTGAAGACCGTGTCACCTCCCAGTCCGAGGGGCGCCCAGGTCGAAACGACGTCGATCCCCCGCGTCCGGGTCGAGAAGTCGTTGATGAAGAACCGGAAGAAGGCCAGCGTGCGCGCCGACGTGATGCCTTCCGACAGGAGCAATGCGCGCTCGTCCGCCCCGAGCGTGAAGTTTTGGGACAGGGCAAGGCGGTTCGAGACGTCGACGTGGAAGTAGTCGGCGGTGAGCGTGAACGCGCCGGTGTCGACCACCAGCCCGGCCGTCGCATTGGTCGAGGTTTCGGGATCGAGCGGCCGGCCGCCCCGGAGCTGCGCGGCCCGGTAGGTGGACGGCACGGTGGCGCTGTCGACCAGGTCCAGCGTCCTGGGGTTGATGGTCGACTGCACGTTGAACGTGTTCTGCTGGCCGGGCGTGGGGGCGCGGAACCCCGTGCTGACGCCGCCGCGCACGGAGACGGCGTCGCCCAGCCCATAGCGCGCGGACAGCTTGCCGTTCGCCGTCGCGCCGAAGACGTCGAAGCGTTCGACGCGCAAGGCGCCGCCGACGGTCCAGCGGTCGTCGGGATTGCCCAGCTCCACGTCCCCGTAGAGGGCGACGTTGGCGCGGGTCCACGTCCCGGCCGTGTAGTCGGGAAACCCCGCGAAGCCGTTGGAGCCGGAGACGAAGCCCTGCGCCGCGAAGGGACCGACCTCCCACGACGGCCGCTCGCCAGCGCGGATGGTGAAGCGCTCGTCGCGCCACTCGGCGCCGCCGGCCAGGTGAATCAGGTCGGTGGCGGCGTAGGAGACGTCGAAATTGAGGTTGACCTCCGCCTGCCGGTAGAGGCCCGGATCGAAGTTGCGCGGGGTGTCGGGACCGAGCGACGCGTTGACCGTGTTGAAGAGGAAGAAGTCGGCCTGGTGGGCGCCGTAGCTCGCGCTGGCGTCCCAGATCAGGCCGTTGGCGGCGGCGCGGCGCAGGCCGGCGACCGCCGACAGGTCGGTGATCACGCCGCTGTAGGACGGGGTGAACCCGCCCGGGGCGATCTCCTGAAACGAGAAGCAGTTCGGGTCGGCGAACACCCGCGCCAGGGCCATCTGATCAGGCCGGTTGTCGGTGATCCTCACGGTGGGACAGCCCGCCGAGCCGTCCCGGACGCCGTCGCGCGCATCGAGCACGTCCCCGACGAGCAGCGTCTGGCCGCCGTCGAGACTGAAGATGTTGGCCCGCGTATTCGGGTTCCGGAAGTAGAACCCCTGCGCCGACGTCTTGTTCGCGTAGTTGGCGTGGCCGTAGAGCTGCAGGCCGTTGGCGTTGAGGTGGCCGAAGTTGCCGAACAACTTGAGGTCGTCCTCGCTCGTGGTGTTGCCCCAGGGCTGCGCCGGGTCGGCCACCGCGGTGTTGCCGGCCGCGATCAGCGCCGCCGCATCGGCGCGCTGCACGCTGCGGTCGGTCGGACCGGCGTTGCCGTACTCCAGGCTGAGGTTGGCGAAGCCGTTGTCGCCCAGCGGCAGTCCGACGTTGCCGGCGACGTTGTAGGCATCGCCGTCGCCCGCGCGATAGGTCCCGGTGCTGAACTCCAGGCTGCCGCCCTCGCGGGCGTCCTTGAGCAGAAAATTGAGCACGCCGGCGATGGCGTCGGAGCCGTACTGCGCCGAGGCGCCGTCGCGCAGCACCTCGACCTGCCGCAGGGCGATCGCCGGAATCGTCGAGATGTCCGGCCCCTGCGTGCCGTCCGTCACGCCGCCGAACCAGACCAGGATCGCCGAGCGGTGGCGGCGCTTGCCGTTGACCAGCACCAGCGTGTGGTCGTGGGCGAGGTTGCGCAGGCTGGCCGGCCGCACGAGCGATGCCGCGCCGCTGATCGGGTGCGTGGCGACGTTGAAGGAGGGAACCAGGTTCCGCAACTGGTAGTCGAGTGTGGTGGCGCCCTGGCTCATGACGTCGCGAAAGGGAATGGCGTCGATGGGAACCGGAGATTCGGTCACCGACCGCGGCTGCGCGCGGCTGCCGACCACGACGACCTGCTCTTGGAGTTGCACCGACAGGACCGTGTCGAGTGTGACCGTTGCCCTTGCGCCGAGCGCCACGCCGCGGCGCACGTCCGTCTGGAAGCCGGGCAGCGTGAAGGTGATGTCGTACACTCCCGCCGGGAGTCCGGTGATCGCGAACGCGCCGGTTCCATCGGTGACCGCCGTTTCGATCGGGCCGCCTTCCTCGATGCTGCGCGCCTCCACGGTCACGCCGGGCAGCACGAGATCCGTCGTGTCGGTGACGGTGCCCTCGATGACCGTCTGGGCATGGACGAGCCCCGGCGCCGCGAATCCCACCAGAAGCGTGAGAAGAGTCGTTCTGGACATTCATCAAGACTACGCGAAGTCGTTACCGTTTACGGGCAGACGCTATTCTGCCAACCCCGTACGGGACTGTCGGCGTCTTTCAACACCGGCGCCGCACGAACGCCAGCCCGGACCAGTCCTCGTCCACGGCGCAGACCTTGAAGTCGACCAGTCCGGCCGCGAGCCCGACGCGCCGCACGTCCTGCCCCGTGTGATCGGCGGCCAGCGGCGAGGTCTTCTTCGGCCAGACGATCCACAGCCGTCCATCACCCACGCTCTGCGCCATCCGCTCCATGCCGCGCTCGAGCTCCCGCCGCGAGCGTGTGAACCAGAGGGTAACGTCGCGCGCGCCGCGGTTCGTCCTGCGAAGCAGCACGTCGGGCGGCAGAGGCTCGAGGATCGCCGCGAAGCCGTCCGGCGGTTTCACCAGCACTACGCGCATCCCCGGCTTGACGCCGAGCTTGCGGGGCAGCGGCGTGCCCGAATAGCCGGCGGTGGCCGACGGCGCAGGGGCGACGCCGCTCGGCGGCATCGCGAGCGCGCTGGCCAGAGCGGTGACGACGTCCTCGGGCCCGGCGTGCATGGTTTCGAGCGGCAACGCCTTGAGCCGCGTGAACACGGTCCGGTCGGACGCGACGAAGACGATCGGAATCCGCCGCGTCGCCACACGCTGGCGCAAAGCCAGGGCGATGTCCCGTCCACGCGCCGGCGCCCAGTCGAGACCGATCACGACCGCGCACGGCGGTTGCCGGGCGATACGCTTCAGGTCCTCCGGCCCGGCGACCGGCTGCCGGTCGATTGCGTACCCGGCGGCCTCCAGGCGTGAAATCCACGTTGCCGACGACGACACCCCGATGATCCTCACCGTTCCGCGCGGCATGCCGTAGTCTAGGAGCTTGCGCCGCAGAACGCAGCGAAGCGGAGTGCTGCAGCGCAACGTCATGGGACGGACGGGATGGGCCGAAAACGCCGAGACTGCGAGGCGTTTCGGGGCGCTAGCGGCTACCCTACTGCGAAACCGATCCTCCCCGGAGGATATAATCCGATTTTATCGGACCGACCGTCGGAGGCCTGAATGGCGCTGGTCAAGAAGAGCATCACCATAACCGACCGTCAGGAGCAGTGGATCAGGGCGCAGGTCGCAAGCGGCGACTACGGCAGCGACAGCGAGTACTTCCGCACCTTGATCCGCCAGGACCAGGCACGAAACGCCACCTTCCGAGCCTTGCAGGAGGCTGTTCAGGAAGGTGTGGAAAGCGGCGTCAGCGACAGGACGGTGAAGGAGATCTGGGCGGAGGCGGAGCAGCGCTACGAAACCGGGCATGGCTGACTTCCGTCTGTCGACCCGCGCCGCGACCGACCTTGGGGGCATCGCCCGCTATACCATCGAGACATTCGGCGTCGAGCAGGCACGCCGATATCGTGACGATCTGGAAGCCTGCTTCCGGACGCTGGCGGACAATCCACGATTGGGCAGAAGCGCAGAACGGCTTCGACCCGGTCTTCGACGCTTCGAGCATCGCTCGCACGCCGTGTTCTACATGCAGAACGAAGACGGAATCCTGATCGTCCGAATCCTGCACGCCAGGATGGAGCCCTCGCGCGGTGTTCGCCCGTGATGCGCAGGATGGAACCGACTGCCACGAGGCCCCCGTCCGAATCCCTCGACGCGCTGCTGCGCCCCGCGTCGGTCGCCGTGATCGGCGCCTCGAACGACCCGACGCGCATCGGGGGACGCCCCATTCGATACCTGCGCGCCGCGGGTTACGCCGGCCGGGTCTACCCCGTCAATCCCCGGCACAGGGACGTGCAGGGACTCGCGGCGTTTCCGCACATCTCCGACGTGCCGGAAGCGGTCGACCTGGCGATCGTCGCAGTACCTGCCCCGAGCGTGGGGGATACGGTCGAAGCGTGCGCGGCGCGCGGCGTGCGGGTTGCGGTCATCTACAGCGCCGGCTTCGCGGAGATGGGCGCCGAGGGACAGCGCCAACAGCGACGCCTCGGCGCCATCGCCGCCGAAACCGGCATCCGCATCGTCGGTCCCAACTGCCTCGGCGTCTACAACTCGGAGCTCGGGTTCTTCGCCACGTTCAGCACGACGCTCGAGGACGGCTTCCCCGCGCCGGGCGGCGTCGCGCTCGTCAGCCAGAGCGGGGCCTACGGCAGCCACCTGTCGCTGCTCGCCCGCAAACGCAACATCGACATCCGCTACTGGGTGACGACCGGCAACGAGGCGGATGTCTCGGTGCCAGAGGTGCTCGGGTGGCTGGCGGAGCAGGACGACGTGTCGGTCATCATGGCCCACGCCGAGGGCATCACGGACCGGGACGCGCTCGTACACGCCCTGGAGACAGCCCGCGCCCGCCGCAAGCCGGTGGTGTTCCAGAAGGTCGGGGTCACCGACGTGGGTGCGCAGGCCGTCCAATCGCACACGGCGTCGCTCGCCGGCGCGGACCCGGTCTACGAGGCGGCGTTCCGGCAGTTCGGCGCCTACCGGGCGCGCGACACGGACGAGATGCTGGACATCGCCTACGCGGCCAGCTTCGGCGTCTTCCCGGAGAGCCCGCGCGTGGCGCTCGTCTCCATCTCCGGCGGCGTGGGCGTCCAAATGGCGGACGCGGCGGTCGGCTTCGGCCTCGACGTGGCGCCGCTGAGCCAGTCGGCGCAGCAGCGGCTGAAGGCGGCGCTTCCCTACGCCTCGCCCCGCAACCCGGTCGACATCACCGCGCAGGCCTTCAACCGCGTGGAGCTCATCGGCGACAACCTCGGCATCGTGTTCGAGGAGGAGCAGCACGACGCGGTCGTCGCCTTCTTCACCTACGTCGCTGCAGCCGAAGGGATGGTCGAGCCGATCCGCGACGCGATCCATGCCGCCCGCGAACGGCGGCCCCGCCGCGCGCTGGTGCTCTCCATCGTCGCCCCGCCGGACGTCGTGCGCCAGTACGAGGCGGTCGGCTGCCCCGTGTTCGAGGACCCGACCCGCGCCGTGCGCTCCGTTGCGGCGCTCCACCGGTTCCGCCGGATCTTTGCGGAGGGTGCCGACGAGTCCCCGTCGGACGGCGCGGGTGGAGCGTCGGACGCCACGACCATCGCGCCGTCGACACGGAGCCTGCCCGAAGGCCCCATTTCGGAACGGGAGGCGAAACGCCTCCTCTCCGAGGCGGGGGTGCCGGTGGTCGACGAAGAACTCGCACGGACCGTCGACGATGCCTGGCGTGCCGCCGCCGCGTTCGACGGGCCGGTGGCAATCAAGCTCTGCGCGCCGGGCGTCCTGCACAAGACCGAACTCGGCGGCGTCGTGCTCGACGTGTCGACCGAGACTGAAGCGCGCCGGGCCTTCGAGACGATCACGTCGCGCGCCCGGGCGGCGGACCCGGCCGTCCGCATCGAGGGTGTGCTGATCGCGCCGATGGTCACGGGCGGCGTCGAGACGATCCTCGGCGTCCGTCACGACCCGACGTTCGGACCGGTCGTCATGTTCGGTCTCGGCGGGACGCTCGTGGAGGTGATCGACGACGTCAGTTTCCGCGTAGCGCCGTTCGGAGAGGCTGAAGCGCGCCGTATGGTCGAGGAGACCCGGGCTGCCAAGGTGCTGCACGGAACGCGCGGCCAAGGCCCCTACGACGTCGCGGCCCTAGCGGCAGCCCTGTCGCGCCTGTCGATCTTCGCCGCGGAACACGGCGACCGGATCGAAACCGCGGAGATCAACCCGTTCGTGGTGCTCCCCGAAGGTCGCGGCGCCGTGGCGCTCGACGCCGTTATCATGACGCGTCCGTAGCGGGTCAAATGCGATCCAGGTACTATGGGATGGTAACGGTTCACCTCACGGTGGATGGAGTAGGACGTTGAACGGCGAGAACTGGACGCCACCTGATGACCTCTGGGAGGTCAATCGTGGCCTGCACCTAGACGATCCCCTGGACGGATCCAACGACCGGCGGTGGGTCGACACCGGAGCGGCGCGGGGCGAGTACAGCCATCGTCCGCTCTATCGCGTGCTGGGCGTGCAGGAAGCGGCTGACGAGCCTCAACCACAATTGCAGGCACCGCCCGACCGGGGCTATTACCTGTTCTGTGGACACCGAGGCTGCGGCAAGAGCACGGAGCTGCGGCGCATCCGACAGCACCTCCACCAACAGGATCTTTACTACGTCGTGTTCGCCGATGCGGCTCGGGACTTGGACCCGAACAACTTGCGTTACCAGGACATTCTCCTGCACCTTGCCGCCAAGCTCACGGGGCAGCTGCAAATGGACGAGATCGAGCTGGATCCTGTATACGTGCAGCGACTTGAGCGTTGGTTCGTGGAGCGGGTGGAGGTACAGGAAGAGACCAGAGAGTTCGCCCAACAAGCCAAGGCCGGTGTGCAAGTCCAGGCGGGCCTTCCTCTCGTCGGGAAGCTGTTCGCCGAGATCAGCAACGCCTTCAAGACGAACTCTTCGTACAAGGAGATCCTGCGGCAGACTCTGCAAAACCACTTCACCGATTTTGCCGAAGCCTTCAACCATCTGATCGAGGCGGCCGACGAAGCCTTGCAGCAAGCGGGCAACGGCCGGCGGATCCTGTTCATCATCGACGGCACCGATCGGCTGCGGGAGGACGACGCTCGAGCATTCTTCATCACAGACGTCCATCAGCTTCAGCAAGTGCGTGGCCTGTTCATCTATTGCGCACCTATTCACCTGATTTATGAAGGCAACACGATCGAGCAGGACTTCAACAGGGTCTTCAAGCTGCCCATGATCAAGATCAAGAACGCCGACGGCAGCAACAATCGGGCCGGCTACGAAGCAATGCGCGCCATGTTGTATCGCCGCGCTGCGGAGCACTTGTTCGATGACGGTGTAGCCGATGAACTGATAGCCCACAGCGGCGGCCACCCGCGTGGCCTGTTGCAGCTGTTGCAGCAGGCGTTTCAGTACGCTGAACACGATCGCTTCGACGATGCCTCTGCGCGGCGCGCCGTGGTCGAAGCAGCCTCCGTGTTTCGACGCATTCTTGCGCCGGACGACTATCAGCTTCTGGCCGAGATCGACTCGATCGACTGGAACATGGAACAACCAGCAAGCACCGAGCGCACCCGCCGACTTCTTTACGATCTCGCGCTCCTGGAGTACAACGACCACTACTGGCGCAGTCACCCCGCCGTACAAACTGCTGCCGCCTACAAGCGCGCAAGACACCTGATCGATGAAGCCAGCGACGGATAGCTCCCTGCCGCACTGGACCCTCCGCTCGGAGCATTCGGGAGCTTTCCTGCGCCTACAGCGCCTAGTGACAGGCCGGGCGTCGTTCACACTGTGCTTTCTCACCTACTCGGACAGCGTCTATCGCGACGAAGTCGCCGGTTTTCTGGAGGGACGGCTGAACGCCCACGTGATGGTTAACATCGATCCCGAGGAACGCATTGGTACGGAGGTTCTCTTCGATCGGCTGAGTGAGGGTCCAGACAGCGGGTCGGCGCAGCTCACGGGTCTGGAATCCTGGCCCGAGAGTCTCGATGATCTGTTGGGCCGCCTCAATCAACGCAGGGAGGCGCTCGCGGAGAGGTGCCCACGCCCACTGCTATGTTGGGTGCTGTCCAGCAACTTGGAGAAGGTCGCAAGGCGCGCCGCAGACCTTTGGGATTGGCGGTCCGGAGTGTTCGACTTCACGTTGCCGCCAACGGCAGCGGGCACCGACGTGCCTCAGCCTCAGTTCGATGGTCCGGCAGTGCACGCATCCGACCGACAGGTGCGCATCAAGAGACTTCAAGAGTATCTGGCAACTCGCTCCCTGTTGCGTCCGACTGACGTGGACCTGTTGCTCGATCTGGGCGACCTGCAAGGATCGCTCGGCAACATGACAGAAGCGGAAGCCGCCTACTCGCGCGCGCGGGAGGCACTCGCGACGCTGGATGACCGCAGACGCCGCGCAATCACAGAGACGAAGGTCGCTGGTATTCTTCAGGCGCGTGGGAAGCTGGACGACGCCGTTAGAATCCTGACCGAACAACTGCACGTCTTTGAACAACTTGGCGACATCCGCTACCGCGCCCTCACTCATGGCCGAATCGCCGATATCCTCCAAGTGCGCGGACAACTCGACGAAGCCCTCAGAATCCGAACCGAAGAGGAGTTACCCGCCTACGAACGACTTGGTGACGTCCGCCTGCGCGCCATCACCCAGGGCCAGATCGCCGACATCCTCTACGTGCGCGGGCAACTCGACGAGGCCTTACGGATCCGAACCGAGGAACAACTGCCCGTCCTTGAACAACTCGGCGACATCCGCTCGCGAGCCATCGCCCAGGGCAGAATCGCGGACATCCTCTTCGCGCGAGGAGAACTCGACGAAGCCCTCAGAATCCGAACCGAAGAACAACTACCCGTCTACGAAAAACTCGGCGATATCCGCTCGCGAGCCATCGCCCAGGGCAGGATCGCCGACATCCTCCAAGTGCGCGGGCAACTCGACGAAGCCCTCAGAATCCGAACTGAAGAAGAGCTACCGGTCTACAAACAACTCGGCGACATCCACTCGCTGGCCTTCACCCAGGGCCAAATCGCCGACATCCTCCAGGAGCGTGGACAACTCGACGAAGCCCTCAGAATCCGGACCGAAGAA
>VXME01000014.1:36062-54222 GCA_009861545.1 Acidobacteriota bacterium
CATCCTCCAGGAGCGTGGACAACTCGACGAAGCCCTCAGAATCCGGACCGAAGAACAACTGCCCGTCTTCGAAGACCTCGGCGACGTCCGTTCCCAGGCCATCACTCAGAGCAAGATCGCCGACATCCTCCAGGAGCGTGGACAACTCGACGAAGCCCTCAGAATCCGGACCGAAGAACAACTGCCCGTCTTCGAAGACCTCGGCGACGTCCGTTCCCAGGCCATCACTCAGAGCAAGATCGCCGACATCCTCCAGGAGCGTGGACAACTCGACGAAGCCCTCAGAATCCGGACCGAAGAACAACTGCCCATCTTCGAGCAGCTCGGCGATGCCCACTCGCTTGCCGTCACCCAAGGCGAAATCGCTGATACCCTGCAGGAACGTGGACAGCTTGATGAAGCTCTCCGACTCTATGAACAGGAAGTGCTCCCCGGTTTTGAAGCACTGAAGCTCCCCGCAGAGAGCGACCGCGCGCGAACACGGATACGTGAACTACGAGCGAGACTCGGATGACGCTTGCGCTGGCGGACTGACACGGTCCTGGGGGCACCACAAAGAAAAAGGCAGGTCGCAGGGGAACTCCCCACAACCTGCCTGCTCTCGCTACTCTACAGCGAGGAACGCCCAGGCTCGATCTCGTCAGCTCACGCCGACCAGATCGTCCTGCTTCGAGCTCTTGAGCCCCTGGATCTGGACCACCGGCGGCGCCTCCTCCTTCAGCACGTGCTGGCGGTAGAGCGCGGCCATCTGCTGGTCGTAGGCGGCGTCCTTGGCGGACTTGCCGTTGGCGCCATTCGTTCCGTTGGCTCCGTTCGAGGCGCCGTTGCCGTTGGCCCCCTTCGCCGCGGCCCGCGCGGCCAGCTTCTCCTGCCGCGCGTTCTTGGCAATACCCTGCGCGTCGAGGTCGGTCTGGATGCCGGCCGCGACCGCTTCGGGGTCGAGCACCAGGGAATGCTCCTTCGAATCGAGGTTGACGTTCTTGCCGCCCGCGAAGATCTCGTGCCGGCCGCGCTCCTCGTACCACTTGGTGAGAGTGGCCGTCATGTGCATCTTCTCGATGATGTTCCGCCAGCCGATCCCGGTGTTGTAGGCGCAGAAGGAGATCTCCCCTTCCTGGGTCGCATACGGAATGATGCAGCGCTCGGTGCGGCGGAAGTCGTAGTTGAACAGATCCTGGAACCACATGCCGGCCACGAAGAGGAAGTTCCAGCGGTCCGAGCGCCGCTTCGCGATGTCGTCCTGCGTCCGCTCGCCCGACACACTGCCGTAGTCCTTGCCGGTCGCGCCGAAGGTCTTGTCGAACTTCTTCAGCAGGTCGACCAGCTTGAAGTGGGTCGGCGCGTTGAACGGGTCGTAGTTGCGCATCAGCGCCAGCGCCATGCCGACCACCGAGCGGAACCGCCCGCCCGCCCCGTCGTTCACCCGAGCGATGTCCTTGGCGAGCTGCTCGCCCCGGACGAACTTGGTGAACGGCACCGCCTCCTTCGTTTCCTTGTCGATCATCACCGCCATGCCGACGCCGCAGTTCGGGTGGCAGCCGCAGTTGAGCTGGCCCCAGCTCTCCTCGGGCCCGTGCACCAGGTCGGCCCAGTCGGTGAACGTGCCCATGAAGGAGATCGGGAACCAGTCGCGCGCCGGTTCGCCGATGCCGGTCTGGTTCTTCACGTCGTGCGCCAGATGCGACAACGTGTAGCGTTGCGCCTTGCGGCGCTCGTCGGTGATCTCCTCGTCGCGGCCGGTGAACGACACCGGCTGGAACGACAGGAAGCTGATGGTCTTCGGGTTGTCGAGCGCGAACTGCACCACCCGGCCCACCTGCTCGTTGTTGATGCCGTTGATGATGGTGATGACCGGCACGATGTCGACGCCCGCCTTGTGCAGGTTCTCGATGGCCCGCAGCTTGACGTCGAACAGGTTGCCCACTAGACGATGCGAGTTGGCGGCGTTGCCGATGCCGTCGAACTGCAGGTAGGCGTAGCGCAGGCCGGCGTCGGCCGCCGCGCGCGCGAAGTCGAAGCTCTTCGCGAACTCGATGCCGTTGGTCGCCGCCTGGACGCTGTTGTAGCCCACCTTGCGGGCGTAGCGCACCGCGTCGAGGAAGTACGGCGATATGGTGGGCTCGCCGCCCGAGAACTGCACGGACATCTGGCGCCGTGGCTTGATGGAAATCGCGTTGTCGAGCAGCGTCTTGATGTCGTCCCACGACAGCTCGTGGACGAAGCCCACCTGGTTCGCGTCCATGAAGCAGGGGTCGCACATCATGTTGCAGCGGTTCGTCAGATCGATCGTCAGCACCGAGCCGCGGCCGTACTTGATGGTGCTGCTGCCGTGGTTGTGCAGCTTCTCGTCGTTGTGGGCGCGCATGTCGCTGCCCGGGAACGACTCCTCGAGGTGCTTGAAGAACTCGGTGTCCATCGCCATGACGTCCTCGAACCGCCCGTGGATCGGGCACTCCTTGACCATGACGATCTCGCCGTCGCGCTCGATGATCTGCGCCTTGATCTCGCCCACCTTCTCGTTGAGCAGGATCCGGTAGTCCTTCTTGCCGTCGAGGATGTCCTGGCGCGCCTCGCGGACGCACATCGGGCAGAGCGAGTCGGTCTCGCGCGGCCACCCGAGCGGCGGCTTCACCTTCTGGTGCGACTTGAGCAGCGGCTTGTCGGACCAGGCCGGCGTGAAGGACGGGTTCTGCATGAACGCGTTGTAGCGGTCGTAGACGAACCACGCGCCGTTCGCCGCGATGGACAGTCCCTTTTCGAAGTACTTGACTGGCTTGTGCATCGTTTGATCTCCCTCTGAGATCGGTATTCTCGGGTTCACGGTCCGACCCTGGCCGGACCGGTTCTCGCTCGTGCCGTTCTTGCGGAGGATATACGGCGATTCGGGCCGCAGACTACAGAATTGTCGCGGAAGGGCGGAACGGACGCCTGAGCGGGCAGGAACGGTTCCGAACGGCCCGCACCGCCGGTGGCGGAATCCCGTGGAGCATCGAAAGTCCCGTGGAGCATCGAGAACGCCGGTGTGGACCGGGCAGCAAGCCCAACACGGCGACACGTGGTCAGAGATCGTGCGCTTCGAGTGCGTACTGGCGAAACGTCAGACTGATCCTGCCGAGCAGATCGAGAGCCGGCGGCGCGGACCCGCGCAGGATACGCGCCACCCCGTGATAGCGCAACCGACTCGGTCCTCCCATCACGAACGCGTCTCCGGATCGTAGTTCGATCGTCGTCGTCGATTCCCAGCGCCGGAACCCGCCGAGGAGGAACCGGCCGGTCTCCCCGAGCGAGAGCGAAACCACGGGCACCCCCGCATCGAGCGTGGATGCGTCCTCGTCCTTGTCCTGGTGCAGGCCCATCCTTCCGCCCTCGCCGTAGCGGTTGACGAGGCAGATGTCGGGATCGAGAGCGAAACCGACCCTGGCCGCCGCTTCCACCGCCGGACGCGCGAGCTCGGGGGGCAGCGGCGGCGCCGGCCGCCCGTCATGATCCGACCGCTGCCGCTCGTACGTGTAGGTTCGCGCGTTCCAGTGACGACCGAGGCAGAGCATGTCACAGTGCATGAAGCCGCCGCCGCGCACGCGGGGACGATAGAACCCGACCGGCCCGTCCGCCAACGCCTGCACCATCGCCGCCACACGCCGCTGCTCGGACGGCGACAGATATCCCCGCAGATGGAAGGCGCCGGGCGCGAGCGGAACGACCTCGACCGCAGACATGACCCTCCGTGACCCCCGATCGGCGCCCGGACATGCACCGTTATCGTCCGAAGCGACTCGTCGGAACGTTGCATTTCATCGTACCGCTATCATCATCGCCATGCCGCGCTCTTCCGACGTCGTCGTCGTCGGCGCCGGTGCGTTCGGCGCGTGGACGGCCTGGCACCTGCACCGGGCCGGGCATACGGTGGCCCTCGTCGACGCCTTCGGAGCCGGCCATTCCCGAGCCAGCTCCGGCGGCGAGTCGCGCATCATCCGCATGGGCTACGGCGACCGGACGCTCTACTCCCGCTGGGCGCTCGAATCGCTTCCGCAGTGGAAGGACCTCCTCTCGGATGCCGGCCGGCCGGACCTCTTCCGCGAGACCGGCGTGCTCTGGCTCGGGCATGACGATGACCCGCACGTGGACGTCACCGCCCGGACGCTGGACCGTCTCCGGGTGGTCACGGAATCGCTCGGCCCCGCGGACCTGCGGTCACGGTTTCCCGCGCTCGACTTCACCGGCATCACGCGCGGAATCTTCGAGCCGGGCAGCGGAGTCCTGCTGGCCCGTCGCGCGGTCAACGTGGTGGCCGAACAGGCGGCCGGCCGCGGCGTCGACTTCCGTGTGGCGGCGGTCGAGCCACCCTCGCCCGACTGGTGCGGCGAAGCCCTGAGTCTGAGCGACGGCACACGCCTGTTGGCCGGGTTCTTCGTCTTCGCTTGCGGTCCCTGGCTGCCGAAGCTGTTCCCCGACCTGCTCGCTCCGCTGCTGCGCCCGACACGCCAGGAGGTCTTCTTCTTCGGGACGCCCGCCGGGGATCGCCGCCTCGCGCCGTCGTCCCTGCCCGCGTGGATCGACTTTCACGCCGGGGCCTACGGCCTTCCCGACATCGAAGGCCGCGGCGCCAAGGTCGGGCTCACGGCGCTCGGCCCGGTCTTCGATCCGGATCGCGGCGACCGCACGCCGTCGGCCGAGGGACTGGAAACCGCACGCCGGTTCGCCGCCCTCCGGCTCCCGGGACTCCGCGATGCGCCGGTGCTGGAAGCCCGGGTCTGTCAGTACACCAACACGCCGAGCGGCGATCTCCTGCTCGATCGGCATCCGGACCACGACAACGTGTGGCTCGCCGGGGGCGGTTCGGGGCACGGGTTCAAGCTCGGGCCGGCCGTCGGCGCCTACATGGCTTCCCGGATCACAGGTCCTGCGGCGGCCGAGGAGCTCGTCGGCCTGCCGGCGAAGCGGCCTGAACAGGACCGGACCGTTCTCTGAGGCGCGCCCGCCGTCAGGAAGTCACGGATCGCGTAGCGCCCGTCGCCCCGGTCCGTACGGCTCCGCCGTGGCCGCGGTACCGGTGCGCCAGGCGCGCGCCCAGCAGAATCGCGAGGATGACCGCATAGATCAGCGGCTCCCCGATGTCGATCTTGACCAGCCAGAGGAAGTGCACGACCCCGGCAACGGCGCTCGCGTAGACGAGGCGGTGCAGCACCGCCCAACGCCTGCCCAGCCGCCGAATCCAGCCCTGCGTCGAAGTGACGGCCAGCGGGATCATCAGCACGAAGCCGACGAATCCGGCCGTGACGTACCTCCGCTCGGCGACGTCGTCGATGATCAGGAGCAGATCGAAGAAGTGATCGAAGACCAGGTAGGTCGAGAAGTGCAGAACAGCGTAGAAGAAGGCGAACAGACCGATCATCCGGCGGAAGCGGATGAGCCCGTTCCAGCCGGCCAGCCATCGCAGCGGCGTAACCGCCAGCGTCACCAGCAGGAACCGCAGCGCCCAGTCGCCCGTGCGGTGCGTGATGTCCTCGATCGGATTGACGCCGAGACCGCCGGTGAACGCGTCCCAACCCAGGAGAAGCGCCGGGATCAGACAGGCGAGGAAGACGAACGGCTTGACGCGGGGGATCCAGGACGCTGTCGCCATGCGCTGCGAATTCGGGCGCCGGCCCCCGCGGAGCGGGAACCGGGAGGCCGCGGCCGATTCAGTAGTTCCGCACCAGGTCCATCCCGTCGTACATCCGGGCGACCTGGTACCCGTACCCGTTGAACTTCTGCGTGCGCTGCCGGAAGAAGTTGCCGATGCGCCGTTCCATCGCCTGGGACCAGCGCGGGTGATCCACGTCCGGGTTGACGTTCGCGTAGAACCCGTACTCGTGCGGGATGGCGACGTTCCACGTGTTCCGGGGCTGATCCTCGACGAACTCGATCTTCACGATCGACTTGATGCTCTTGAAGCCGTACTTCCACGGGACGACCAGGCGAATCGGCGCCCCGTTCTGGTTCAGGAGCGTCTTGCCGTAGATGCCCACCGAGAGAATCGTCAGCGGGTTCAGCGCCTCGTCCATCCGCAGCCCCTCCACGTACGGATACCGGAGGTTGCGGGCGCGCTGGCCGCGGAACTCCGACGGGCGGTACAGCGTCTCGAAGCGGACGAACTTCGCCCGCGAGGTCGGCTCGAAGCGCTGGATGAGATCACGAAGCGGGAAACCGACCCACGGTACCACCATCGACCACGCCTCGACGCAGCGCAGCCGGTAGATGCGCTCCTCGAGCGTATGCGGGCTCAGGATGTCCTCGAGCGCGTAGTCCGCGGCCGGGCGGTTCATGTGGCCCTCGACGCGCACCGTCCACGGCTTCACGGTCAGCTCGTCGGCGTACCGCTTCGGGTCTTCCTTGTCGAGACCGAACTCGTAGAAATTGTTGTAGCTGGTGATCTCCTCGTAGGAGTTCTGCCGCTCGTCGGTGCTGAACTGGCTCGGCCGCAAGTCCGGGAGATCCTCCTGCGGGGCGGCCCGCAGCCCCCCGGCCGGCTGCCCCAGCACGGCCGCGCCGGCGGCGCCGAGCGCGGCGCCGGACGCCGCGTGGATGAACTCCCGGCGGCTGTAGTAGAGCCGCTCGGGGGTAATCTCGGACGAGCGGATGTCGGGGGCCTGTTTGATCAGCATCGGTCTACCTCTGACTCGTGACGCGTCAGCGTCGAGATTCGTGCTCTCCGTTCATGGTCGCCCCGCGGACGATCCGTTGTCAACAGGCGCGTCCCCGCCACGTCCCCGGCGATCCCACCACATCCACCCGGCGACGCCCGCGACGAGTCCGTACTCGAGCGGCTCGACCCATACCGGCAGGATCCAACCGTCTCCCGCCAGGTGCGGGGTCCACACGGTGTAGGTCAGCATCGAGGCCAGCGTCCAGACGGCGAGCGGCCAGAGCGTGCGGGGTCCGAGAAACGGGATCAGCCAGACGAGATACCACGGGTAGATCGCCGGCAGCAGCAGGACGGTAGCCGCCAGCGGCCAGGCCCAGGCCGCCGGGTCGTCGCGATGGCGCGTCCGCCGCGCATGCACCGATACCGCCAGGCCGCCGGCGACAGCCAGCCCAATCGCCGGCGCCGTGCCGATCCACGTCGCGAGCCACCGGAACAGCGGGCCGTTGAACCGCCACTGCGCCAGGTAGGTGCCGAGAGAACCGGCCGGAAGCTGCCAGCCGTCGAGGAACGGCACGTACAGCAGCACTATCAGCAGCGCGCCGGCCGCGGCGTCGACGAGCCGGATCCGCCTCCAGAACAGCGGCGCCAGCACGACCGGCAGGAACTTGACCGCGACGGCGCCGGCAAGGCCGACCGCCGCCAGGAGCGAACGGCGGCGAGACAGCGCGTAGGCCGCGGCAACCAGCAGCAACGCGCCGGGAATGTCGACGTGGGCCCCGCCAGCCCCCTCCAGCGCGGCCAGCGGGTGCCAGGCGTAGGCCAGCACCCACCAGGGACTGCGGCCGGTCGCGCCGAGCCAGCGCCAGATCACGCCGACGATCAACAGGTCGCAGACCAGCACCGCCGCCGCCATCGCCGCCACGGACTCGTGCACCGACGTCACGCCGAGAAAGAAGCGCTGGGCCAGCGGCGGGTAGATGGACGGAAGCACTGCGCTCGTCGGATCGATGCGGCGCGTGAGATCCGTGTGGAGATGGGCCAGGGCGGGGTCGGCCGGGGCCGCTTCGAGAGGATTGACGCCGTGCTGCTGCACGCGCCCGTCCCAGACGTAGCGATAGGCGTCATCCGAGACCAGCGGCGCCGCCCCCAGCAGAACCAGGCGCCAGGCGACGGCGAGAAACAGACACAAGGCCAACCCGCGGCGGTCCTCCCGCGGGGACGGGCGGTGACCGGCGAGCCGGTCGATCAGGCGCAGCGCCGCAACATAGACAATCGACGCCAAGGCCAGCAGCGCGACGAAAGCCTCGGCCTGCCGGCGGGCGTCGAGCACCGTGGCTGCGGCCATCACGACCAGCAGCACGACGCCGCACGCCACGATGCGTCTGCTCGCGGTCTCCGCGGCCGACGCACCACCGCGAATCAACGCCTGAACGAGCCGCGCGGCCACGATCAGCAGCACGAAGAACGCCTCGGCCTGCCACCGGGAATCCAACGTCGCCAACACCAGCGCCGACAGCAGTGCAACGCCGCTGACGACGATGTTCCTGTTCATCAGCCTTCCGGTACGCCGACCGAGGGGGTGTGCCGAGCGGGCTCCGACGAGCCCATCCCGTAGTACCACCGCCCGAGCCGGTCGGGGGAAACACCGGCGCGGTAGAGCGCCAGCAAGGCGAGATTCAGCACGGTCCGCCGCAGCCAGCCGTCGCGCTCCCAGCGGCGGGCGGAGGCCCGTACCGACACCGGCGGAAACCAGAGCCGCCCCCGCCTGCGCAAGCGTCGAACGAAATCGACATCCTCCATCAGCGCCAACGGCCGGTAGCCTCCCAGCGCCTCGAACGCTTCCCGGCGGACGAAGATCGCCTGGTCGCCGTACGGCAAACGCAGGCACCGCGTCCGGACCGCCACGCCGCGCTCGACGACCCGGGCCGCCCAGTGGGCGGATGCGAGAGCCAGCCGGAACGCTCCGCCGGCAACCTCGGGCCGTTCCTCCGCCTCGTCGAGCACCGCCAGCCAACCGGCGCCGAGCCGCGCGTCGGCATGCACGAAGAGCAGCCATCGACCGGACGCAGCGCGCGCCCCGGCGTTCATCTGGCGGCCCCGGCCGGGATCGCTGTCGATCCACCGCACGGAGGTCACGCGCCGGCGCAGCGGGTCGAGAGAACGATCGCCGGCGTCGCCGTTGACCACGACTATCTCGACGCGCGGATCGAGGGGGTCCGCCGGGAGTGCGTCGAGCAACCCGCCGAGCTCCGGCGTATCCCGGAGCACGGGCACGACGAGCGAGACGAGCGGCCGGGAACGATCCGCAGACACCACCGACAGGGTATCAGTCGGGCGGCCGCAGGAGCGGGAGGGATGGGCCGAACGCCGAGCCGGCGAGGCGTTTCGGGGCGCTACCGCGGCAACCCGAGAAAGCGCGCGGATTCCGACCAGACCCGTTCGAGGCTGCGGCCGAGCTGGTGGTCGTCATCGAGCATCACCAGCGTGACGTAGGGCCGGGCCGCCGCGTAACGTGCAACCATGTCGGGATCGACCACGTCGTCGCGCCGTCCCTGCAGCACGAGCGTGGGGACTGGCCGCCGCGCCGCGAACGAATCGTAGCGCCGCGCGTCGCGGAACAGCTCGTAGTGCACGCGAGTCGGCTTGCCGGAAGCGTAGTGCGTCAGCTCCCACCAGCCGGTCTCGCGCCAGCGGGCCATGCCGGCAGCGCCCAGATCGCCGACCGGCCGGCGGCCGAAATCGAGAGCCGGGGCCAGCAGGACGAGTTGCGTGATCGGCTGCGGCGCCTTCGCCGCGGCCTGCTCGGCGGCCTGCAGGGCCACGAAGGCGCCGAGGCTCGACCCGAATAGCGCCACCGGCCCCGCCGGCAGCGTGGAGACGAGCGCCGCCGTCCGTTCGATCATCCGCGACGCGGTCAGCGTGGAGAAGTCCGGCTGGTTCAGATCCGGGCAGTGGAACGCCACCCCGTGCGCGGCGAGCCGGCGCTTCAGGAACTCGGCCTTCGACGACGCCGGTGACGAGGCGAAACCGTGCAGATAGACGACTTGCGGCGTCACAGTCGATACGGGCAATCCGGCCGGCAGCGGCACGGGATCTCGCCGTCCCCCTCGGTGTTGTAGTGGAAGGTCAGCTCCTCGCCCGCCCCGATGTTGCGCGCGGCGACGATCCAGATGGTGTCGACCACCACGGACGCGTAGCAGTTCGGCTTGCACGCGTGGTTGATGAACCTCGAGAGATTGCCGCCGACGTGGCCGTCCCGGACGAACAGGTGGTTGATCCGGAAGCACCAGATCTCCCCCCGCATGAGGTAACGGTCCTCACGCGCCAGGCTGTCGCGCACGCGAATCTTCTCGCCCGCGTAATGGATGATCCGCTTGTTCTTGTTGATGTCCTCGAGCGCGAAGACTCCCCAGCCGTGCAGCTTCGAGCGCTTCCGCCTGATCTTCGGGAAATAGAGGCCGGTGGCGTAGGGATCGGAGTGGTCGCGCGGCCTGTCCGGAACAGTGCGGGCACGCCGGTTGCCGCTCCTCTCCGCCGACGCTCCGACTGCTTCCACCATGCCGCCGATTCCCGGATCCACGCGATCACGGACCGTGCCGCCGCGCATTATAGCGGCGCTCCCGCCGCACCCGACCGTGGGGCGCCCCCGGCCGGCGCCCTCGGCCGGGCGCCCGTCTATAATGCCGGCCGATGTCCGCGTGGTGCCATGAACCGCCGCCGCCGCTGCTCCTGTCCGGCATCGAGCAGTTCAATCGAGGCGAGTTCTTCGAGCAGCACGAGACGCTGGAAGACCTCTGGCGCGAGGAGACCCGCGCGGTGCGCCGGCTGTACCAGGGCATCCTGCAGATCGGCGTCGCGATGTACCACATTGCGCGCCGCAACCACCACGGCGCGGTCTACATGCTGACGCGGGGGCCCGCCTACCTGCAGCCGTTCACCCCGGCGTGCCAGACCGTCGACGTGGCGGACCTGCTCGCCCAGGCGGCGCGCGTTCGCGCTGAGGTCGAGCGGCTCGGCCCCGAGGGCCTCGCAGGCTTCGACTGGACGCTGGCCCCGCGGGTCCGGCTCACCGGATGAGAACGAGAGAGACCACCCCGATGCCCACGCCGCGCTTCACGTCTGAGACCCTTGCCTTCCTCCGGGCGCTCGCGCGCCACAACGACCGCGACTGGTTCCGCGAGCACCGCGAGGAGTACGAATCCCACGTCAAGGGACCGATGATCGCACTCATCGAGCGCCTGGCAATCGACCTCCCGGGCATCGCGCCGGATCTGGCCGCCAACCCGAAGACGTCGATGTATCGCATCCACCGCGACACGCGCTTCTCGGCGAACAAGGCGCCCTACAAGACGCACGTCGCCG
The DNA here is from genome assembly GCA_009861545.1 of Acidobacteriota bacterium. Lineage (NCBI taxonomy): Bacteria > Pseudomonadati > Acidobacteriota > Acidobacteriota bacterium. Next base: position 47,050 of record VXME01000014.1, read on the forward strand.
CAATCTTCCCGCACCGCACGTTGCCCAAGCACGAGAGCGCGGGACTCTACGTCCACGTCGCGACCGACCAGGTCTTCATCGGCGGCGGGCTGTACCGGCCGCAACCGCGGCAGCTCCATCGCCTACGGGAGTACATCGCCACCAACAGCGAGCGCCTGCGCGGTCTCGTCGCCGCGCCGGCATTCCGGCGCAATTTCGGCGAGCTGTCCGGAGAGGGGCTCAAGCGGGTGCCCCGCGGCTTTCCCGCCGATCACCCCGCCGCGGATCTGCTCCGGCTGAAGCAGTTCCTGGCCGGCTGCGAACGGCCGGCGGCGTTCGCGATCGGGCCGCGCTTCTACCCGTCGCTCCTCCGCCTCTTCTCTCACCTGGCGCCGCTCATCGACTTCCTCAACGCCCCGCTCGCCAGCCGCGCGCTCCGCCTGGAGGAAACTTTGCCGGCCGGCCCGCCGTCCAACTGAGCAGAAGGAGCTGCTCATGCCACGCCTGCTCGCGTTCGCCCTTTTCTGCGCCGCGCTCCCGTTCCTGGCGGGTTGCGATCTCGCGCTCCGGTCCACCCTCGTGTTCGGCGAGCGCCGGCCGGCCGACGAACTGTTCGAGTGGCAGGGCCGAATCGCCGCCGGCCAGCACGTGGAGATCAAGGGCGTCAGCGGAACGATCACCGCCGCGCCGGCGACGGGCGGCCTCGTGGAGGTGACCGCGGACCGGCGCGGGGCCAGGAACGATCCCAACGAGGTTCGCATCGCAGTGGTGGAGCACCCGGCCGGGGTGACCGTCTGCGCGGTGTACCCGCGGGAGGGCAACCAGTGTCTCCCCGGCGAGGAAGGAAGGCTGAGCGCCCGCAGGAACGACGTCGACGTCGAGTTCGCGGTGGGCGTTCCGGCCGGCGTCGACTTCGTGGCGCGTCACGTCAACGGCAACATCGGTGCGTCCGGCTTGACCGGCGACGTGGAGGCGCACACCGTCAACGGCAACATCGAGGTCACGGCCGGCGGGCACGCGCGGGCCGTGACCGTCAACGGCTCGATCCGGGCGGCCATCGGAGAGAACGACTGGGATGGAGAGGGCTTTTTCGAGACCGTCAACGGCAGCGTGACCCTGACCCTGCCGGAAGCCGCCGACACCGACGTGTCGGTCCGCACCGCGAACGGCTCGATCCGCAGCGACCTGCCGATCGCCGACACCGACGAACGGCGCCAGCGCTTCGAGGGCCGTCTGGGCGACGGCGGAGGCACCCTGCGCATCCGTACCGTGAACGGCTCGGTCCGACTGCGGTCCGCCGGGTAGTCCGCGTCGTTGCCCCCGCGCGGCCGCCCGCGCGATCAAGACTTCGGGCGCCCGAGCACGTGACGGAGCGCGTCCTCCAGATTCGGGTAGCCGAAGGCGAAGCCGCCGTCGCGCAAGCGGGCGGGATGTACGCGGCTACTCGCGAGAAGCAACGCATCGGCCATCTCTCCGAACGCCAGCCGGGCGCCGAATGCCGGCACCGGGATGATGGTCGGACGGCGCAGCACGCGGCCGAGCGTCTTCGTGAACTCCGCGTTGGAGACCGGGTTCGGGGCGACCATGTTGACCGCACCGCTCAGGCCGTCCGTGCACAGGGCGTGCAGGATGCCGCCCAGCACGTCGTCGAGAGCCACCCAGCTCATGTACTGCCGGCCCGAACCGATGACGCCGCCGACGCCCATGCGGAACGGGAACAGCATCTGCCCGAGCGCACCGCCGGCCGGGGTCAACACGATGCCGATCCGCAGGTGCACCACGCGCAACCCGGCCTCGCCCGCCGGCGCCGCCGCGTCCTCCCAGGCCTGACAGACCTCGGGCAGGAATCCGCCCCCCGGCGCCGACGATTCGTCGAGACTCTCGTCCCCCCGGTCCCCGTAGAACCCGACCGCCGAGGCCGCGACCAGCGTCTGCGGCGGCCGGGGCAGGCCGGCCAGCGCCTGTGCGAGACGCCGCGTGCCGTCCACCCGGCTGTCCCGGATTCGCGCCTTGCGGGCCGCGGTCCAGCGCCCCCCGGCGATGTTCTCCCCCGCCAGGTGCACAACGGCGTCGACCCCGTCGAGGGCGCCGGCGGACAGCGCACCGGTAGCCGGATCCCAGCTCGGATCGCCGCCGGCGGCGTCCCGGCCCGCGGGCACGCGCCGCAGAACCACCGCCTCGTGCCCCCCGCTCCGCAGGAACGGCACGAGCGCAGACCCAATCAGACCCGTCGCCCCGGTAACCGCAACCTTCATCGGTCTTCCTCCATATCGACGATGCCAGCCCATGTCGACGGCCGTCACGCGCTGGCGGTACGTGAACAGACGATCGAGCTCCCGGCGCGCCGACGGGCGCGCCGGGATGCTGCACCAGCCGCCGGGCAACGCGTATCGCACGTCGTCGACCAGCATCGACTCTCCGGCCGCGAGCGGCTCGAAGCGATGCTCATGTTCCCACGCGGCGAAAGGACCGGCAATCTGCCGGTCTCTGAACGATCGGCCGGGAACGCATGGGCCATGCTCGGCAACCCAGCGCATCCCGAACGGGCCGATCGGCACACGCAGGATCACGCGGGTTCCGGCATCGAGGGAACGGCCCGACCGAGCGATGACGCGTACACGGCTCCAGGGCGGCGTCAAGCGCTCCAGGGCGCCCGCCCGGACATGCCACTCGAACACCTCCGAACTCGATGCGGCGACGCGACTCTGCCGACGGTACTGCAACATTCGTTGACTCCGGGAGTCTCGCGCCATCGAACTCGCGCCGCGACCCAAAGGTCGCGCCGCGACCCGAAGGTCGCGCCGCCCCTTAGGGAACGGTCACGACCAGTGCCCGGCACGGCTCCCCACCGACGCGGCGGTAGCCGTGCAGCACCGTCGCGTCGAGGTACGCGGCGTCCCCCGCCGCCAGGGTCTCCTCCGCATCCCGCACGTACAGGCCGAGCGTGCCTTCGAGCACGTAGACCAGCTCGACGCCTTCGTGCTTGTGCAGACGCACGTCCTCCATCGGCCGCGCCTCGAACTCGCCGAGGTACGAGTGCATCCGCTTCCTCTCGGCGCGAAAGTCGAGCGATTCGAAATGGTAGGCGACCTCCTTCGTTCCCATGCGCTCCGGCAGGCGCAACCGGTCTTCACGCCGTACGACGGTTACCACCGGTTGGTCGTGGCTGAAGAAGTAGTCGAGGCCGACGTTGAACACCAGCGCAATCCGCAGCAGCGTCGGCAGCGTCGGGTACATCCGGCTCCGCTCGATCTTCGAGAGCAGCGCCGCCGAGAGCCCCGTGTGCGCGCCCAGCTCGACCAACCCCATGTGCTTCCGCGTGCGCAGGTCGCGCACCTTCGGGCCGATCCCGTACCGGTCCAGGCCGTTCTGCAGGGTCTCGGTCAGCGCCATCCGGATCCGCCCCCAATCCGATCTCCCGCGACGCGACGCGACGCGACGCGGTGCAGCGCGGACTGCTGTTTTCTTTATACGTAAGTAAATTTAATCTACACTCTATTGCGTGACAGCGCAAGAGGCCGGGCCGAGCCACTCGATCGGTATCGAGAATCGACCGCAAGGGGGCTGGCGCCTGTCCTGCGAACAGTGGTTGCCGGGAACGCCGGCGAAGGTGTTTCCGTTCTTCGGCAGTGCGCGGAATCTCGAGCGGATCACGCCGCCGTTCCTGAGATTCCGGATCCGCCGCGTGCGGGGGGAGCCGCTCGCTGCCGGCTCCCTGGTCGACTACAGTCTGCGGCTGCACGGCCTGCCGATCCGCTGGCGGACGCTCATCGAGGTCTGGGACCCGCCCCACCGCTTCGTGGACCTGCAGGTCCGGGGTCCGTTCAGGCAATGGCGCCACGCCCATACCTTCAAGGACTCCGGCGACCGGACTCTGGTCTCCGACGTGGTCGATTTCGATCTCTACTGCCGAACGCTGGCCCGCACAGCGTTGCTCGCGTGGATCAACGCCGACCTGAGGGCCATCTTCGCGTATCGGCAACGCGCGACCGCGCGTGCGTTCCAGCCCGGTTCCGGGCAGGAGCCTGCGCCGTAGACCAGGTCGAAACTCCTATCGGTCGCGCCTGGGCGGCCTGGGCAGAAAGGCGGAGGTCCGCGCGACATAGTCGCGATACGCCGGCTTTTCCCGCAGAAGATCGCTCTCCAGCAGGCGCACGCCGGAGACGCGCAGCAGCAGCCAGGTCAGGAGCAGCGGGCCGACGACCGTCCAGTAGGTGCCCGGCGCGGTGCCGGCGAGACACCACAGGCCCCACCAGAGAACCGCCTCGCCGAAGTAATTGGGGTGCCGGGTAAACCGCCAGAGACCCCGGTCGCATACCCGGCCCCGATTCGCCGGGTCCGCCTTGAACCGCGCCATCTGCCAGTCGCCGGCCGTCTCGAAGCCGAAGCCGACGAGGAACAGGAGCGCTCCCAACGCGTCGAGCAGCCGGGACCCGTCGGGCTCCTCCACGTGCATCACGGCCAGCAGCGGCAGCGAGACGACCCAGGCGAGGGCCGCCTGCAACCAGAACACGACGAACAGACTCGTCCACCGGAAGCGCGGCCGGCGCTCGCGCATCGCGCGGTACCGCTTGTCCTCCGCCGCGCCCCACCCGCGCCACGCGAGGTAGCCGGACAGCCGGACAGCCCAGAGACCGACCGCGGCCAGCACGACGCCGCGGCGCAACGTCAGGCCGTCGGCGCCGCTCGCATAGACGCACGCCGCGGCCAGGATCGCTAGGCTCCAGAAGATGTCGACGATGCTCACGTCGCGGCGCGCCACGCTCGCCGCCCAGACCGCGGTCATCAGCGCGAGCAACGTTCCCAACCCGGCGACGGCGCTCGCGGTCATGTGGATCGGGCGGCCGGAGAGGACGCGGCCGAGCCGTTGGTCTTGCCGCGGCGCAGGAGATAATGGGCCACGAACCACTCGCGGCCCGCACGATACCCGAACAGCTCCGCGCAGGCGAGCAGGAACAGCCGCCACCGCCCGACTCGCAGGTGCCCCGTGCCCGGCGCCTCCCCGGCGCCGAGCACCTGCTCCGCCTCGGCGCGTCGCGCGTCGAGGTTCGCGAGCCACGCCCGCAACGTCCGCTCGTAGTCGCCGCCGCCGACCTCCCACCGGCGCTCGAGCCGCAGCGGCCCGGCGCAGCGCGGCAGCAGATCGACGGACGGCATCATGCCGCCGGTGAAGAAGTGCCGGGCCATCCAGTCCGCACCGCCGTCCACCTCGAAGAAGTAGCAGTACCGCCGGTGGCAGAAGAGGTGCACGAACAGGGAACCGCCGGGGACCAACCACGAGGCGATCCGCCCGAGCAGGAGCTCGTAGTTGCGCATGTGCTCGAACATCTCGACGGAAACGACCCGATCGAATGTCCCGACCGGCCGGAAGTCGTTCATGTCGGCTGTCACGACCTGCAGGTTTCCGAGCCCGAGCCGGTCCCGCCGCGCCGTGATGTACCGCGCCTGGCCGGTGGAATTCGAGACCGCGGTGATCTGCGCGCGCGGATACCGTTCCGCCATCCACAGCGCGAGAGCGCCCCACCCGCAGCCCAGATCGAGCACCCGCATCCCGTCTTCGAGCTCCGCGCGATCGGCGGTCGCCTCCAGCATCGCGGACTCGGCAGCGGCCAGCGTCGTGACCCCTCCCGGCCAGAGCCCGGCGCTGTACTTGAGCCGTGGACCGAGAAGAAGTCGGAAGAACTCGGCCGGCGTCTCGTAGTGCTGGTCGTTCGCGGCCGACGGCGCCACCGCGACAGGCCCCTGCCGCATGAGCACCCGGTGATCGTCGACCGTCCGCGCACTCCCGCCGCCGGCCCGCCGACGCTCCGCCCGCAGCCGCCCGCGGAGCAGCGAGCGGATGCCGAGTCGAATCAGCCCGTCCGGCATCAAGCCGCGTTCGGCCGCCGCCAGCGCCGGGGCCAGGGTCACGCCGCGCCCGCCCGATTCAGCACGAGCTGCACGGCGCCGATGGTGCGCTCCAGAAAGCCCCCCTCGCAGTACGAGAAATAGTAGTCCCAGAGCCGCAGCAGCCGCCGCGGGTAGCCGAGCGTCTCGAGCTTCGCCCGGTTGGCGGCGAGACGCTCCCGCCAGCGCCGCAGGGTCGGGGGATAGTGTTCCGTGATGTCGTGCCGGTCCGCGATCCGGAACGCGGTCGCGCGCGCCAGGCGTACCCGCAGATCGGCGAGGCACGGCAGGAACCCGCCCGGGAAGATGTGCCGCTGGATGACGTCGACCGAGCGCCGGTAGGCGTCGTAACGGTCGTCTGCGATGACGATCCCCTGCAGCAGCATCCGGCCGCCCGGCTTCGTCAGGACGTCGCACACCTGCAGGTAGCGGTCGAGAAACCGCTGTCCGACCGCCTCGATCATCTCCACCGACACCAGCTTGTCGAACCGCCGGCGCACGACGCGCGGCAGGTCGCGGTAGTCGGTGTCGAGCACCGTGACCCGCCCCTCGAGTCCGGCGCGCGACACGGCGGCGTGCGCGTGCCGGTACTGCTCGGCGGAGATCGTCGTCGTCGTGACGCGGCAGCCGTAGCGGGAAGCGGCGTGCAGCGCGAGGCTGCCCCAACCGGTCCCGATCTCGAGCAGGTCGTCGGCGGGAGACAGATTCAGCCGCCGGCAGATCAGATCGAGCTTGTGCCGCGAGGCTTCCTCCAGCGTGCAGGCGCGGCTCGGAAAGACCGCGCAGGAATAGGTCATGCTGGAATCGAGGAAGTGCGCGAAGAAATCGTTGCCGAGGTCGTAGTGCGCGGATACGTTCCGGCGACTCTGCAGCCGCCGGTTGCCGCGCAGCCGGTGCAGCGCGGTGTGCAAGGCAAGCGCCGCGCGCGACAGCCGGCCGTCCAGACCGGCCGCGGCGCGTTCGTTGCGGACGACGAGCCGGATCAGAGACGTGAGGTCGTCGGCCGACCACCAGCCCTCGGCATAGGCTTCGGCCGCGCCGATGGTGCCGCCCAGCAGAAGGGCACGCCAGGTACGCCGGTCGTGTATCTCGACGCGGGCAGCCAGCGGCGCGGATCCGGGCTCGCCGAAGGTGTGCCGCGAAGCGCCTTCGATCACGTCCAGACGTCCGCCGGCAAAGCTGCCGAGCGCCCGTGCGACCGGCCAGGGCAGACCACCCCCGGGGGGGGGGGGGGGCGCCGCGCGCCCGCCGGGGGGGGGGCGGGGGGGGGGGGGCGGGGGAGAGCGGGGGGGGAGAATTGGGAGGTGT
>VXME01000015.1 GCA_009861545.1 Acidobacteriota bacterium
CCCTGGCGCCGACGCCCCCCCTGGCGCCGACGCCGCCCTTCGACGAGCGGGAGCAGCCCGCATCGAAGCCGACCGAACAGGAGCCGACGCCACCCATGCCGAAACCGACGCCGGGCGCGCAGAAGAAAGGCGGGCGCTGGACACTGCTGTCGCTCGCCGCCGGCGGCCTGGTCGTCGCCGCCGGCCTGGGCCTGTTCGCGGCCCGGCAGGCCAACCTGGCCGCGGCGCTGCAGGAGAACCTCGACGCGGCGAATACCCAGGCTCGCATCGCGGAGCTGGAGGCGGCGGCGGCGCAACGGGTCGCCGACGGGCTACGCGGCGGCGCGCGCGTCCTTACGGCCACCGACGTGCAGCCGCTCGATCTGAACGGCCAGCCGGTCGCTCCCGATGCCCGCGGACGGTTGTTCTGGAGCGCCACCGAGGGCGGGCTGCTCACGGCAACCGGCCTGCCGCCGGTGCCGCCCGGACGCGTCTACCAGCTCTGGCTCATCCCGGACGCGTCTCCGCTGAGCGCGGCGATCCTGTCTGCCGACGCCGAGGGCCGGGTGATGGCGGCCGTCACCCCGCCGGAGGGCGTGACCGGACCGGTCCCCGCGGCCGTGACCCTGGAGCCGGCCGGCGGCGCCGCGACGCCGGGCGGAGAAGTCTACCTGCTCGGCCGACCCTGATCGGCCGCGGTTCGGAGCGCGAACTGGTTCCTGTCTTGCGTGGTCTGCGCGGTTTCCGCGGCGCAGGCTCCTACCGCTCGCCCCCCAGGCTGAGCAGGTTCGCCAGCAGGGCGTACGCGCCGGTCGTTCCCGCGGGAAGCTGCCGCCAGAGACCGAGTCCGACGTAGATCCAGCGTCCGCGGCCCGGTTGCGCCTCGACCAGGGCCCCGCGCTTGAGGCCGGGGTTGTACTCGAACGTGTCCTCGAGCTCGACCAGATCGGCGTAGCGCCGGTCGCGCTCGCCGAGAAAGTACAGGCCGCGCTCCTGCACCCACTGATCCCATGTCGCCGGACCGACCGGATTGGGCCAGGCGAACACGGGATGATCGTTGGCGAGAACACGAATGGGCGCCGACTCGTCCGTCACCCGGTTGCGGCTGACGAGGGCCGGATACGGGCCGTACTGCGCCTGGTTGAACTCGAACTTGTTGTACTGGACGATGACCGTCCCGCCGTCGTCGGCGTACTCCAGCAGCCGATCGTTGTTCGCGCGCAGGTCCTGCCGGCGCTCGTAGGCACGCACGCCGGTGACGATGACGTCGAAACGCGACAGGTCGCCCCACGCCAGATCGTCGGCATCGACGAACTCGAGCCGCGCGCCGAGCTGCTCGATCGCCGGGGGCACGGCGTCGCCCACGCCCTCGACGTAGCCGACCAGCAAATCCGGCGCAATGGTTACGTCGATGACCTTGAACGTCCCGTCTGCCGGCCGGCCGATGTGGCGCCGCTCGATGTGTGGATACTCGATGACCTGGTAGCCGCGCTCGAACCTCTCACCCCCGTCCTCGACCGCCGCGCGCACGCTGTATTCGCCCGCCGCCGCGCCGCCCGCCGACACGTCGAAGCGGACCGTGCGGGACTCGTCCTCGCGCGACAACCGCACCGGCACGGTCGCCGGGGTCGCGCTCCATCCCCGGGGCAACTCCAGGGTGACGGCGCCCTCGGCCGCCTCCGGGGCGGTGTTCGTTACCGTTACGCGGACCTCACGAACGGCGCCGGACCCCGTCGGGATGATCGCGATGTCGGGCGTCATGGAGACGGCGAAACGCGGCACCACCTGCAGGTCCATCCGCTTCTCGGCCGTGAATACGTCGTCGACGTAGCGGTGGCGGACGGGCCGCTCCACCGCCAGACGCGCCCGCCCTCCCAGCTCGATCTCGACAACGGCCCGGAACGGCGTCGGGCGGAACGGCAGCCCGAACGGCACGTCCGGATCCAGGACGTAACGGTCCGCCCCTTCGACATGACTCCAGTGGATGTCGGTGGTCCGCGCGGCGGCGGGAATCCGCACCTGCTGATCGCAGACGTACACGCCGCCCGCGCGGATCGGCCCGCTGTCGCACGCCGCCGCGCCGTCGAAGCCGAGGAGGCTGACATCACGGACGGTCACCCCGGAGCCGCTGCCGCCGGGGCCGTGATTCGCCGCCCGCACGGTCACCTCCACCGATTGGCCGGGCGTCACGACGCCGTCGTCCGCGAACGCGTCGATGGACACCGCGAAGTCGAGCAGGACCGCCCGCTCGAACTGGCGCTCCTTGGCCGCCAACCGGAAATCGATCTCCCGGCGGGCGTCGGCGGACAACGCCATTCCGGCGAGGCGGGCGCGCAGATCGCGCACCGCTTCCAGACCTTCGATCAGCGGCTGGTGCCCCGGCCCGGACACGCGGATCGACCTACCGGCCCTGTGGAATCGTCCCTCGCCGCGCTCGAAGGTGCGCAGGGCGTCGGATGCATACATGCCGATCCGTTCCAGCGTCCACCGGAGCTCGTCGGGCGGATTCTCGCCGGCGAAGCGCGCGAGCCCCGCGATGGAGGTGTCCACGCCGTCGAACAACGAGGCGTCGGCGGCCGCCGAGTGGTCCGCAATGGCCGTCTCGGCGAGACGGTAGCGCCCGCCGGCCGGGCCGGACGGCAGGGCGACAAACTGCCCCATGCCCTGGCACTTGTGCATGCCGCGTGCGAGGCTGCCGATCTCCGCCCAGGTCGCGCCGAGCAGCGGATCGTAGCCGCCCAGATCGACCGTGGTCAGCTCCGGGTCGGACGCCGACCGGAAGCGGAATCCCGGCGGACCGAAACCCATGCCGAAGGGGAACCCGACGCGGAAATAGAACTTGCGCGCCTGCCAGGGCGCCAGCCCCTCGGCGATCTGCTCCGGGAAGCGTTCCGGGTCCGCGGCGGCGTGCCACGCCTCGTGCGCCAGCACCGCCGACGCCTGGTGATGCTGGCCGCCGCCGCGCCCCTCCGGCGACATGGCGGAGACCACGTCGGGCCGGATGGTGCGAATCATCCGGACGAAGTCGCCGAGGATCTCGTCCCGGCCCCACCGCTCGAAGGTCTCCTCGATGCTGAAGGAGTAACCGAAGTCGACGGCGCGGGTGAAGTACTGCTCGGCGCCGTCCAGCCGGTGCGCGGCGTGCAGCTCCTCGGTCCGCAACACCGCCAGCGCGTCGAACAGCTCGGCGCCGATCTCGTTCTGGCCGCCGTCGCCGCGCGTCGCCGACAGCAGCACGGCGCGGTGGCCCTCGCCTCTCGACAGTCGCGCCAGCAGGGCATTGTTCTCGTCGTCGGGATGGGCCACGATCGACATGAAGGAACCGGTGCTGTTGAGCTGGCGCAGGGCGACGCCGAGCGCCTCCCGCCCCTCGCCCGACGCGAGCGGCTGCGCGTGGGCCGCTGTCCCGAAACCGCCGACTCCTATCGCTAGCATCGCCCCGACCACGGCTGCGAATCGATGGATGTGCATGGTTCTCCCAGTATAGCGACGCGTCAGGATCCGCCGAACCGCGCCGGAATGGCCGCATCGTCCCGGACCGCCGCCGCGTCCTGGAGCAGCACGGCCTTGTAGAACGCCTCGTAGCGCGGCACGACCTCGTCGGCGCAGAAGTGATCGTGCACTCGCCGCCAGCCGCCGGCCGCGATGCGGCGATGCAGCGCGGGGTCGGTCAGCAACCGGACCGCGCACGCGGTCATGCCGTCGAGGTCCTCCGGGTCGCGGAGGAAACCCGACTCGCCGTCGGTGATCACCTCGGGCAGACCACCGACCCGCGACGCGACCACCGGGACCGAGCACGCCATGGCCTCGAGCGCAGCGACGCCGAAGCTCTCCTGCGCCGAAGGCAGCAGGCACAGATCCGCCAGGGACAGGAGGGGCACCACCAGCTCCTGCTCCCCGAGCGCTTCGACATCGCTCGCCAGTCCCAGATCACGTGCGCGTCGGCAGGCGGCCGACAGGTCGGGCCCGTCCCCCACCAGCAGGAGGCGCGCGGGCACCTGCTCGCGGATGCGGCGAAACAGCTCGACCACCACATCCGCCCGCTTGACCGGCCTGAAGTTCGAGACGTGGATCACCAGCTTCGTGTCGGACCGGCCGCCGCGGTAACGCGCCGCCAGGCCGGCGTCGGCGATCCGCCGGTGATCCCGGCAGTCGAGGAAGTTGGGAATGACCTCGATCCGCGACCGTACCGGCAGTTGGCGGTACGTGTCGTCCCGCAGGCTCCCCGAGACCGCGGTGACGCCGTGCGACTGGTCGATGGAGAAGGCGACCGTCTCCAGGTAGGACGCATCGCTGCCGATCAGCGTGACGTCGGTGCCGTGCAACGTGGTGATGACCCGCGGCACGTGGCCGTCCCCGGAGGCGGCCACGATCTGCCGGGCGAGGTAGGCGGCGGTCGCGTGCGGCACGGCGTAGTGCGCGTGAATGATGTCGAGCCGGCCCTCGCGGCACACCTCGACGATCTTGTTGGCGAGCGTCAGCAGGTACTGCGGCTCCCGGAACAGCGGGTAGCCTGGAGTCCGCACGGCGTGAAACGCCAGGCCCGCCTGGAAGTCGCCCAGTCGCACCGGCGGCTCGCTGCTGATGAGCCGCACCTCGTGGCCGCGCCGCGCGAGGCCCTTGGCGAGCTCGGTGGCAACGATGCCGCTGCCGCCGACGGATGCGTAGCAGACGATGCCGACGTTCATGAAACGTTATCTTCGGGGCGCGGCGCCGGCCGTGCGCTCACCCGGCGCAGCGTCCGATGACAATAGACGACCCTCGCCGGCCCAACGTTGCGCACCCGCGGGACGAGCGAACGCCGGACTCATTCTACCGCGCGCCTGCGGGCGGCCGGCGCCCCGCCTGCACGGAGCCCGGCCCGGTCTCGTCCACCGCCCGGTACGGTACGCATTCTGCAGACGCTGCACACGACGGATCGATGAAGGAGGACCTCGTGAAGCGCAAGATCATGCGGACGGCGACCGCGACGCTGCTTCTGACGCTGGCTGCCGGCGGCGCGGCGGCGCAGACGCTGCTCGAAGTCGCCCGGCGGGAGAAGGCGCGGCGCGACGCGATTCCCCCCGGGGAACGCTCCAGGGTCTATACGAACGACGACCTGCGCGACAGCGGCGGACTGACCATCGGCGCGCTCCCGGCGGCGGACCGGCAGGAGGCCGATGCCGGATCCGGGCGCGCCGGGCATGGAATCGGGAGCCGGGATTCCGACGCCGGGCCCGGAAGCACGGAAGCCGGCGACCTCCCGGACGAGGACGACTGGCGCGCGCGGGTTGCCGCGGCGCAGGAGGGGCGGGAGCGCGCCGAGCTGATGGCCTCGGCGCTTCAGAATCGGGCGGACGGCCTGTGGGCGCAGTTCACCGGGATGGACGATCCCGCCCGCCGGGGGGTCGTCGAACGACAACGGGACGAGGCGCTGGCGGAACTGGAGCGCACGCAGGCGGAAGCGGCACGTTTCGAGCGCGAAGTCCGCGACATCCGCGAGGAGGCGCGCCGCGCCGGCGTGCCGCCGGGTTGGCTGCGCCCCTAGCCCGACAATCGTCGCCTGCGGCTCCGATTGCCGCCCAACCGGCCTGACTAGCAGTCTACGCCGTTCTACGGCGCAGACTCCTAGCCTGCACCGTCGAACGGCGCAGACTACCGGGGAGGCCCTGGCTGGGCCGAAACGGATCCGGGCGACGGTTTTCGGGCGAGCGCCACGATCCGCCTATAATCGTCAACCTGCGTTGCTCGACGCCCGAGCCCGGTTCAGCGACGCTCACCGTGACGAACAGCCGCAACGGCATCGGCGAGTCGTACGTGGCATCCAACTGACGGCCCGCGCGATCCGGGCCCGGAGCGCGACATGACCCAGCAGCGACGCTACCGCATCGGCGCGATCCACGCGCTGATGAACGCCATCCCGACCACGCAGACCGCCTTCGACCGCAACTGGTCGGCGGCCGACGTCGCCCACCTTCTCGACGGCTCGCTCTACCTCGACCGCAGCCGCGGATCGGCCGACGACGCGGAGCTCGGCGCGCGCGTCGACCGGCTCGTCAAGTACAGCGCGTCGACCGGCGCCGAGGCGATCATCGTCACCGGCTCGTTCTTCGGTGACATGACCAAGCGGGCCCGCGAGGGGATGGACATCCCCGTGATGACCTCGTTCGACGGCATCGTCGAGCGCGCGTTCTCGCTCGACCGGCCGCTGCACGTGATGTCGACGGCGCCGGACTCGTCCGTGCTGCTGTCCGCGGAGATCGAGGCCGAGGCGGCGCGGCGGTCGCATCCGCTGTCGATCACCCGCTCGGCGGTGGACGGCGCCCTCGACGCGCTGGTGGGCGGCGACCCCGCGCGCCACGACGAGCTCGTGCTCGAGGCGGTGCGGGCCATCGACGACGGGACGGCCATCCTCTTCGCGCAGTTCTCGATGGAGCGGATCCTGCCCGGCAGCGCCGCCGCGCACCCGGCGCCCGTGGTCGGCCCGGCCAGCGAGGGCGTCCTGCGGCTGCGCGAGTTGCTGACCGGGCGGTAGGAACTACCGCTTGCCCGAGTACTCCAGCATCTGCTGCGTGAAGTCCTGCGGGTAGGAGATGACGACGTCGGTGATCGATCCGTCGGCGGCGGTCACCGCTTCCAGCTTGGGCATCACGAAGCCCGTATAGGACGGCAGGTCGACGCGGGCGACCCGCTCGAGCACCTCGTCACGCAGCGCCGGGTCGAAGCGGATGCCGTAGGTTTCGAACAGCGTCCGGGCCGCGTCGTAGTCGCCCTCCGACTTGATCCGCTGCACCTCGGCGAGCAGGGTGGCGACTCCGGCGCGGAACGCCTCGGCGTCGGTCACGACGTTGTAGGTACTGCCGTCCCGCCGGCGCACCTCGATCGCGTCCGTGTTCTCGATCAGCCAGTGGACCACCGTCTGGCGGTTGCGCATGTGGTCCTGCTCCAACTGGTTCCCCTCGCGAACGCGCCGGAGCTGCAGAATGGCGTTGCGCGCATACGCCTCGTACTGCGCCAGCACGATGTCCGCCTGGTCCCCTGCGTCGAAGATGCCGATCTCGACCAGCTTCGGGTCGGCGATGAAGTAGAGCGCGATGAGGTCCGCGCGCGCCTCCTCCAGCGCGGAGTACTGCTCTCGCAGGAACGGCTGCGCGTTGCCGCCGAGGCGCTCGGCGAGCTGGCCGGAGGCGTGCCCGATCACCTCGTGCATGTTCGTCGTCATGTCGCCGGCGAGGCTGCCCCAACGCTCGGCTCGCGCGGTCTCGGCCTCGTCCCACGTGAACTCCGCGAGGTAGGCGGCCGGCGCGGAGAGATCGTAGGCCTCGATGACGTTCGACAGCGAGATGGACTTGCTGCCGTACTGCTCGCGGACGGTCTGGTCGTTCGGCAGGTTGATGCCGATCGGGGTGACCGGGCCGGCATCGCCGATCTCGATCACCACGTCGATGGCGTTGGCGGTGATGCCCCGCACGCCGGCCTTGCGGTAGCGCGGATCCCACGGCATGCGGTCCTCGAACCACTGCGCGTACTCGGCCAGGGTCCGAATCGCCTCGGTCTTCTCCGGGTTGACGTAGTAGACCAGCGCCTCCCACGCACCCTTGGCGCCCCGCGCGTCCATGTAGACCTCGGTGAAGCCGTTGATGGTGTCGACGGGCGACGCCTGATCGGCGACCCAGGCGATGTCGTAGGCGCGCCGGTCCAGCGGCTCGCCGGTGCGGTACCAGGTGATCAGCGCCTCGATCGCCGCCGCCATCGGCTCGGTCGCGAAGGGAATCGCCGCCTCCAGGTGCCGGACCACCTCGGTGAGCTCCGTCGCGTACTTGCCGCCGCCGTCGATCCGGTAGACCTCCTCGACGAGCTCGCCGTCGCGCTTGATCAGCCGCGAGTTCAGCGGATACTGCTCGTCGAAGCCCTCGAGGTCGGCCATCGAGACGCCGGCGTACAGGTTGTTGGCGCTCGACAGCAGCATGTCGTCGCCGGGGGCCGGCGTCTTGTTGGTCAGGATGGGATCCACGCCGGCGTCGAAGAACAGCGGCTCCAGGCGGTCGAGCAGCGCGTCGAGGCTCTCGCCGTCGCCGGTCGGGAAGCCGGCGCCGGCCGCCGCGGCCGCGTGCGCCGCCGCGCGGAACGCCTCGGGCGTCACTTCCAGCACGAACTTGCGCGCCGTGAGGTTGTTGTACGGTCCGGTGTTGATCCAGAAGAGCTTGGCGTAGCGGTGGATGGCCTCGAGCGTTTCCGCCTCGACGCCGTCGGCGTGCGTGAGGATCTGCTCGAACGTCTCGCGCATGTCCAGGTTGTGGACGTAGCGCTGGTCGTAGAAGATGTCGCGCCCGGCCAGCGCCGCGTTGTACAGGTGCCAGATCAGCACCTTCTCTCGCAGGTCCAGCCCCTCGAAGCCGTCGGCGTAGATCTGGCCGATCGCGGCGTCGCCGATGCGTTCGAGCAGGTACGGGCGCTCGGCCTCCTGGCCGGCCGCGGGCGGCGGCGCCTCGTGCGGTTCCGCGGGCGCCGGTGACGCGATGCCGACCAGTGTGACGAGAATCGCCGGGACAATGGATCGCAGGCAGCTCATGGGGTTCCTCCGGCGCCGGGAAACCGGCCACTATAGAATGGAGCGTTCAACGGATTATATCGGCCGGGAGGCTGTCCCATGAGTTGCGCACGACTGTCCGCCTTCGTCGTTCCTACCTTCGGACGCCGACCCGAATCCCGTCGCGGCGGTTCCCGGAAGCCGCGCGCTTCCGCGGTCCCCCTCCCGACGCCCTCGTCGCCAGACGGTTCGTCGACGAAGGGCGGATCGGCCGGAGTTCTCGTCGCCGGCTTCCTGGTAGCGGCGGCCACCTGCCTCGCCATCCTCCCGGCGGCCGTCGATGCCCAGCAGCGCACGCTGACCATCGCCGATATCTACGATCCCACGCGGCGGGTCAACTTCGACGGCAACGCCCCGTTCGGGCTGACGTGGCTGGACGACAGCCACTACCTCGAACGGCGCTCGCCGCGGGACGCCTCCGGCAGCCCTCTCGTCCGGGTGGACGCCCTCACGGGCGAGCGAACGCCGCTCTACGAGGTCGCGCCGTTCGAGGCGGCGGTGGCGGCGCTGCCGGGCCTGAGCGCGGCGGACGCCAGGCGCATCGCACGACAGGCGGGGCACGTGTCGAACGCGGACCGCGCGGCGTTGGTCTTCGACTTCGCCGACGACCTCTACCACTACGACTTCGGTACGGAGCGCGCGCGGCGGCTCACCGCCACCCCGGAGGCCGAGGACGAGGTGTCGCTCAGTCCCGACGGCCGGCTCGTCGCCTTCGTGCGCGGCGGCAACCTGATCGTCGTCGACGTCGAGCACGGTCGCGAGCACGCGCTGACCACCGACGGGGGCGAGCGGGTCCGGAACGGACAGCTCGACTGGGTGTACCAGGAGGAGATCTACGGCCGCGGCAACTTCCGCGGCTACTGGTGGAGCCCCGACTCGTCCCGCATCACCTACCTGCAGCTCGACGACCGGGCCGTGCCGACCTTCACCGTCCTCGACCACATTCCGTATCACCCCGAGGTCGAGCACTGGGAGTACCCCAAGGCGGGCGACACCAATCCGGTGGTCCGGCTCGGCATCGTCCGTGCGGCCGGCGGCGCGACGACCTGGACCGATCTTTCCGGCTACCGGCCGTCCGATCCGCTCGTCGTCAACGTCGACTGGACGCCGGACAGCTCGCACGTCGTCTTCCAAGTGCAGGACCGCGAGCAGACCTGGCTCGACCTGGTCCTGGCGGACCCGGACAGCGGATCCGTCGAGAAGGTGCTGCGCGAGACGACCGAGGCGTGGGTCAACGTCAACGGCCCGCCGATCTGGCTGGAGGACGGCACCTTTCTCTGGCAGAGCGAGCGCTCCGGCTGGAAGCACCTGTACCACGTCGACCGATCCGGGGCGGTGAAACGCACCGTGACGAGCGGCGAGTGGGAGGTCCGGCGTGTCCACGGCGTCGACGAGGGGAATGGCGTCGTCTATTTCTCCGCCACCGAACGCAGCCCCATCGGACTCGACGTCTACCGGGTGAATCTGGACGGTTCCGGGCTGCGCCGGCTCTCGGACGCGTCCGGTACCCACGGAGCGACGTTCAACCCGGGCCTGACGCACTACCTCGATCGCTGGAGCGACATCTCCACGCCGCCCCAGGTGCGCGTCCACGCGGCGGACGGGTCGGTGGCGCGCGTCGTGGCCGCGAACGAAGTGCGCGCGCTCCGCGACTTCGACCTTCCCGCGCCGGAGTTCCTGCAGGTCGCCAACCGCGACGGGTTCGTGATGGAAGCGCTGATGATCAGGCCGCCCGACTTCGACCCGTCGCGCCGCTATCCCGTCTATCAGCACATCTACGGCGGCCCGCACGTGCAGCGGGTGCGCAACGCCTGGAGCCGCGAGACGCTCTACTGGCAGCTCCTGGCCCAGCACGGCATCATCGTCTGGGTGCTCGACAACAGCACCGCCAGCGGCAAGGGGGCCGTTTCCACCTGGCCCGTCTACCAGCGCTTCGGCGAGCTCGAGCTGCGCGATCAGGAGGACGGCCTCGACTGGCTCGTCGGACAGGGCTACGTCGACCCCGACCGCATCGGCATCGAGGGCTGGAGCTACGGCGGCTTCATGGTCAGCTACGCGTTGACCCACAGCCGAGGCTGGTCGATGGGCATCGCCGGCGGCTCGGTGACCGACTGGCGCGACTACGACACCATCTACACCGAGCGCTACATGCGGATGCCGCAGAACAACCCGGACGGCTACCGGCGCAGCTCGCCCCGCTTCGACGCGGCCGACCTGCACGGCGCCCTGCTGCTCGTCCACGGATCGATGGACGAGAACGTCCACATGCAGAACACGCTGCAGTTCGCTCTGGAGCTGCAGCGGGCCGGCAAGCCGTTCGACATGATGATCTACCCACGGTCGCGGCACCGGCTCGGCGGTCCCGACCTGGAGCTGCACCGGCGGGAGAAGATGCTGGCGTTCGTCCTCGAGCACCTGCGCCCCGAGGGCGCAGGAGCGGCCGGTTCATCGGGCGAATGAACGAACCAGGCGGCCCACTGCCACGCTCGGACTTCGCCGCACCGGCCGCGGGCAGGGCCGAACGGTCTTCGGATCAGTCGTCCCGATGGACGGTCGCCGGAGAGAACGCGGGCAGGCAGACGGCGATGTACTCGGCGCCACCCGGCTTCGGGCTGCTGTAACGTACCCATTCGCCCGGCGCCGCCACGACGGCCTGACCGGCCGCGACGTCGAGGCGGCCTCCCTCGTGCTCCACGCGCAGCAGGCCGCGGAGCACGACCGTAATCTCCTCGAACTCCGGCCTCTGGCCCGGCTCTTCCCATCCCGCCGGCGACACCATGCGGGCGACGCTCACCTGCCGGTGTCCGGAATTGACCCGCCCGGCGAACTCCTGGATCTGCTTGGGCTTCGTTCCGGCCGCTTCGACGATGGACGGACGCTCGATCAGGATGGGCATCGGTTGTCCCCCTACCGCAGGTGCCGGCCGCCGTCCACGCGGATCGTCTCGCCGGTGATGAAGTCCGACTCGAGCAGGCCGACGACGGTGTCGGCTATTTCCTGCGCGCCGCCCCAGCGGCCCACGGGCGTCGCCCGCTCGACCGCCTCGATGTCCCCGGCGTCCAGATCCGGAGGCGGCACCATCGGGCCGGGCGCAACGGTGTTGACGAGAATCCCGTCGCCGGCGAGCTCCAGCGCCAGGGCCTCCGTGAGTCCGATCACGGCTCGTTTCGCAACGTAGTACGGGAGATATCCAGCGTAGCGCGGTCGGCCGCTGGCGGCGGTCCAGTCGCTGAAGTGGACGATGCGCCCCCCGCCGGCGGCGCGCAGATGCGGCACCGCCGCCCGCGCCAGCCGCCATGCGGCCGAGAGATCGACGTCGAGCGCCCCGGTCCAGTCCGCGTCCGTCAACGCGTCGAAGGAGGTATGCCGGTAGACCGACGCCATGTGGATCAGAATATCGAGGCGGCCGAATCGCGCGGCGGTTTCGTCGACCAGCCGCTCCACCTCGAGCCGCTGCGCGAGATCCGCACGCGCGACCGCCGCCACGCGCCCGGCGCCGCGTACGCGATCGGCCGCCGTCTCCGCTTCGGCACCGGATCGATTGTAGGAGAGAGCGACGTCCACGCCGCATCTCGCCAGCCGCTCGGCGACCGCCGCGCCGATACGCCTGCCGCCCGTGATGAGCGCGACCTTGCCGGTCAGCTCCATGACCTGCGAACCCACACCGAGTCCGGGGTTCTACTCCCCGACCGACAAGGTGCACCGCTTCTACGGCGCAGGCCCCTAGCGCGAATCGCCGCCACCGCCTTGACCGCCGTCCGGCGCCTGGTTCGAAGCGCCGCCCGGCTCGTGCACGTGCCGCTCCGCGTCCTCGGCCGGCGGCGTGTGCGCCGGCTGCACGGCGTCGGGCCGCAGGATCTCGTCGAGCAGGAACACGTCGGTCAGCAACGCACGGAGGTGGATCATCCCGTTGAGGTTGTCGACCATCTGCGACGTGATGCCCGGCTGCGCCAGGACCAACTGCACTGCTGCGCGTCCGGCCGCCGAGTCCCGTTGCATGACCTCGATGAACGCCCGGTAGCGGTCGCCGTTCTGCGGGCCGCGCTCCTCCGCCAGCGCCAGGAAGCTCCCTGGCAGCTCGCCCAGCGTCGCCGCCATCTTCTCCAGGCGCTCGCGCACGAGCTTGTCGTTCGCAAGCGCCATCTGCAGGTTGACGCCCCTGGCCGCGTATGCGAGACAGTACTCGTACGTCTCTTCGACGACGTTGACGTGCGCCTGCAGCGCTTGCGTCGCGGACTGCGACATTACAGCCACCTCACCCATCCGCTACGGCACCGACCGGACGCCGTGCGCCGTACACAAGAGGAGCGACGCCAAGCCTTGCCCGGCGCCGCCCCACGGATTACCCAGTCGAACGCGAACGGTACTAACCCTTCGACGTCGATCCCTTGGACACGTCCCAACGCTCCGGATCGTGATGGTCCAGATAGTGCCGGCGATCCACCGACCCGAAGAGCATCGACTTCGTCAGCCAGAACTTGTCGGGCCGAATCGCGAAGTAGATGTGGGTCAGCGTCAACATCACGAACAGCACCGCGCCGAGGCCGTGGAGGGTGTACATCAGCCCCCAGGTCGGCTCCGAGAGCAGGTACGCGTTCCGCGGTACCAGCGCGTTCTCGATCCGGAACATCATGACGAGCCCCGTTCCGATCACGGCCAGTCCCGCCAGCATGACGGCGGTGTGGTACAGCTTGTGGTCCAGCGGGTACTTCCCGTGCTTCTTGATTTCGCCGGCCTCGTGCCCCATCTGGCGCTTGACCCGCTGCACCGCCTCGTCCATGTCGTCCGGAAGAATCCAGATCGACCAGAAGTCGAGGTAGAAGGTCGCGTGCACGATGTGGTAGAGAATCGAAATCGTCAGAACGATGCCGGCGATCCAGTGGATGGTGACCCACGCGAACTGGATGCCGACGATCGGGAAGAAACCGGTCACCAGCAGCACCAGCATCGCCGCCGCCATCACCCAGTGGAATATCCGGGCCCACAGGGTGTGCCGCTCGATCGTGTCAGGGATGTCCGCAGCCGCCTCCTCCTGGCCGCCGTTCGCCCTCGCCAGCTTCGGCAGCCAGACGGCTGCGTACACCACGTGGAACACGATGAAGGCGATTCCGGCCCAGAAAAACAGGTAGAGCAAGTCCCAGGAGACCCGAATCAGGGTCTCCTGGCCCCACGGATTGGTTCCCCACTGAAACAGTTCCATCTACGCCTCGGCACCTTGAACGGACCGCTTCACGAGGTTGCGCAGCAACGTCACCTTGTACGCGTTGTGCCGCAACGTTCGCACCCCGTTGATGGCGATGTCGCCGGCTTCCATCGCAACCGCCAGACCCACCTGACGGCCGCGCACCGCATCCTCGGCCGCCAGGAACCGCACCGGATAGGGCGCGACGCCGTTGGCCACGATACGAATGTCCTCGACCACGCCGTTGCTGATCTTCGCCGCCGACGCCACGTTGGCGAGCGGGAAGTCCCACACGGCCCGGTCCCTGGCCTTCTCGAAGTAGAACCGCGTGTTCGCGAAGGTCCACGGAATCCGGATCGACGTGAGAATGTCACCCGGCTGCAGCGCCGTCATGCGCATGATGTCGACGGCTGGACCAATGAAGAAGTCCTGCGCCGGGATGACCCGCTCGCCGGTGCTGTTGCGAACGACCATCTCTGCGTCGAGCGCCACGAGCACCGGAGCGGTGTCCGACGGGTTGACGGCCACGCAACGGCTTGCGCCGAGAATGGCATGCTCGCGGTTCATCGCGGTCGGGGTATCCGCGTAGCAGATGTTGCCCCCGGCGCGATAACAGCTCCAGCCGTCTCGGTAGTACCAGCAGCGGGTGTCCTGGCCGACGTTGCCGCCGAGGGTGCCCTGGTTCTGGATCTGCGGCGACGCCGCCTGCGACGCGGAGTCGGCGAGCATGCTGAACTGCTCCGACACCTCGGGGTGCCGGATGACGTCCCGCAGCGTCGCCATCGCGCCGATCTCGAGTCCGCCGCCCAGGGAGCGGATCTCACTCAACTCGGAGATGCCGCCGAGGTCGACGACGGCGGCGGGCTTCTTGACGCGGTCCTTCAGCCAATCCCAGGTGTCCAGCCCACCCGCCAGCACCCAGGCATCGGCGCCGTACTGATCGAGCACTCCCAGCGCCTCCTCCGTGCTGGCAGGCTGGAAGAGCTGAAATGCCGGCATCTTGTCGCGAATCACGGCCATTGTTTCTTCTCCCTTTACCTTCCCAGTGTGGCGCTAGACGTGCGTCGACAGCTTGTTGTGAGCCTCGTCGAGATCGTGATTGAGCATCGTCAGAATCATGTCGCCCATGATCGGCGAGCGGTTGAAGTCGACGTTGCCGCCCAGCGCGTCGGAGATGGCGTTGAGCACCGCTCCCGCGCCCGCCCCGACCGGCGCCTCGCCGATGCCCTTGGCGCCTAGCGGGTTGAAGGGATCCGGGTCGTCCGAGACGCTCCAGGCCATCTCCTGGTCGTGCGGCGCGTCGAGGATCGTCGGCGGCCGGTTCGAGTAGAACCGCTTCGCCACGTGCAGCCCCCACTGCGGGTCCATGACCCACTTCTGGCCAAGCGCCACACCGAAGCCCTGAATCCCGCCGCCGTGCACCTGACCCGCGAAGTTCTGCGGGTGCAGAACCGTCCCGGCGTCGGAGGCCACCTTGTAGTCCTTCAACACCACCGCCCCGGTCTCGGTGTCCACCTCGACCTCGGCGAAGCCGATGCAGAACGACATGTTCCGGCCACCGGTCTCGAAGTTGTCCTTGGCGGCGACCACGAGTCCCCGACCGGCGAGCGCGGTGGCCGACCGCGTCGTCATCTCGTTGAGGTCCTCGGGCAACTGCGACCCGTCGTAGACGCCGCCGAGCTGGATGGCGCGCTCGGCCGCCTGACCGAACGTCATCGCCTGCCCGCGGTTGCCGCGACGGAAGACGCGGCCTTCCCCGACGTCGAAGCTGTCCGGCTCGCCGCCGAACCGGTCCGCCGCGATCTCCTGGAGGCGCTTCTTGGCCTCCAGGCCGGCCGCCCAGTTCGAGCGGGTGTGGCCGTGGGTCGTCTGGCTGCCGCCCTGGATCGCGCTCCACGGCAGATGCTTGCTGGTGTCGCCCCAGACCACCTCGGCCTGCTCCCACGGCGTGTCGAGCGCTTCCATCGCCGCGCGCGACGTGTCGGAGAACGACTCCGTGCCGAGGTTGCCGACGCCGGTGTGAATCTCGACCATGCCGTCGGGCCGAATCACCAGCAGGCCGTCGACGCCCGATGTTCCGGCGGAGTACGAGCTGATCGCAACGCCGACCCCGGTCACCTTGGAGCCGTTGCGCTGGCCGCTGCGCGCCTTCATGCCTTCCCAGTCGAACTCCTCGCGCGCCTTGTCGATGGCTTCCTTCGGGAAGGCGCTCGAGACGTTGCCCTGCCGCCCCTGCCGCGGGCGGCCGAACAGCGCCTGCCCCTGCGGGGCGTTGGTGTGGATGATGTCGAGCCGGTCGAGGCCGAGCTGCCGCGCCGCCTTGTCGACGACCGGCGCGAACATCGCGACCGCCTGGACGCCGCCCGGCGCACGCTGCGCACCGCGCGGAGGCGTGTTCGTGTAGACGGTCATGCCCCGCACCCGCATGTTCGCGGGCTGATACATCAGCGAAGCCTGGTCGCCGCACGACATGTAGTCGCCGGACCGGCCGTAGGGGCCGCCGTCCTGAACCATCGTCAGGTCGATGGCGACGATCCGGCCGTCGCTCTTGAACCCGAACTTGGCGCGGGCCTGGATGCCGGGCCGGGCGCGCCCGAAGAAGTTCTCTTCCTGCCGGGTCACGCGCATCATGACCGGCCTGCCCGCCTTGCGCGAGAGCAGCGCCGGAATCCGCGACTGGATGGAGGCGGAGATCTTGCTGCCGAACCCGCCGCCGCAGTACTCGGCGACGAGCACGAGGTCGGTCGGATCGATGCCGATCCAGCGGGCCATGCCGCCCTCGGTGCGGGCCGTGCTCTGGGTCGAGCAGTGCATGTAGCACTTGCCGTTCTGCCAGTAGGCCATCGCGGTACGGGTCTCGAGCGGCTGGTGCGACAGCGACGCGGAGAACACCGATTCGTCGAGAATCAGATCCGCCTCGGCGAACCCGGCGTCGACGTCGCCGACCTGCCACTCGTCGGTCACCTCGCCGCCCGTCGGCATGATGCCGCGGTCGAACCCGGCCCAGTCGACGTTGTCCCACTTGATCGTCGACAGGTCGCGGCCGGCCATCGTGTTGCCGTCGAGCCGCGCGTTCGGGCCGCCCGGACGCAGGCTGTCCATCGGGTCGAGAACGAAGGGCAGCGGCTCGAAGTCGATCTGCACCGCCTCGACCGCCTCCGCCGCGGTCTCTTCGTCGACCGCCGCGATGGCCAGAATCGGCTCGCCCTCGTACAAGGGCTCGTTGGTCAGACCCGCTTCCTGCGGCGCCTCGGCCTCGGGCAGATCGTCCGCGGTCAGAATCGCTTCCACCCCGGGCATCGCCATCGCCGCGCTGGTGTCCAGGCGTCGAACGCGCGCGTGCGGCATCGGGCTGACGAGCAGCTTCGTGAAGAGCATGCCCTCCGCGCGAAAGTCCTCGGCGTACTTCGCACGCCCCGTGACCTTGGCGAGGATGTCGGGCGTCGTGTAGTTCTTGCCGATCAGCTTGTAGTCAGCCATCGTCAGCTCCTCATCCCGTTACGCGTATACTCGCACGCCTTCTCGGCGACGTTGAGGATCTTGTTGTAGTCGATGCACCGGCAGATGTTGCCGGCGAGATGGTGCGCGCACTCGCCCCGGGTCGCGTTGGGGTTCTCTTCGGTCAGGTTGAC
Source organism: Acidobacteriota bacterium (assembly GCA_009861545.1). NCBI lineage: Bacteria > Pseudomonadati > Acidobacteriota > Acidobacteriota bacterium. Next base: position 17,363 of record VXME01000015.1, read on the forward strand.
CATGTTCATCACGAAGCCGGGCATGCAGAAGGCACACTGGAAGCCCTGCAGGTCGACGACCGCCTGCTGCACCGGATGCAGCGTCCCGTCGGCGCCCTCGAGCCCCTCGATGGTCTGCACTTCGCGGCCGCGAACCTGATGGGTCAGGGTCGAGCAGGAGTACTGCGGCACGCCATCCACGAGAACGGTGCAGGCGCCGCACTCGGCGCGGTCGCAGCCGATCTTCGTGCCGGTCAGACCCAGCTTGTACCGCAGGGTCATGGCCAGGGTCTCCTGCGGCATGACGTCGACGCGGCGCTGCTGCCCGTTGACGTTCAACGTCACCAGCCGCTCGACGGCGCCCGGCGCCTGCGCCAGGGCCACGCCGTGACCGTTCCGCAGAACGTAGTTCGACGCCGATACGCTGGCGCCGGTGGCGATCACTCCCTTGATGAAGCCCCGCCGTGAAACGCCCTGCTGCTCTGTAGTTGTCTGCACTTGCGTGTGCGCCACGTCTCCCATGAGACGACCTCCTCGTAGCGCGGCCCTGCGCGCCGGGAACCAGAGGAAAGAAATACCTCTCCCGAAGTGCGAAGTCTAGCACCGGATTTCGCAGATGCCAACCCCGAAACGAGACTTTCTGACGCCAGCCCTGGCGCACCCGCAAGACCAATCTATCCAGTGGTTTACATGGAACACGCGGGTCTCTTAAAATGAGATCCTGTCTCACTTGCGGGGGAAATCCGGAGTCGCGGATCGCGGGATCCGGGGCCGCCGCCATCCGACGTGCGCGAGCCGCGTTCCGCGGCGTCAATCCTCGGCCCGGATCATGCCATGCGCCCGGCCGAACCAGTAGCTGACCAGATAGTCGAGGCCGTTCGTCTCGAACGGCGCCACGGCATGGCGGTCGCCTCCGACGCGGTAGGGATTGTGGACGAGGAAGCTCCACGTGCGGCCGCGCTGGGCGATCGGCAGGGGTCCGTCGCCCGTCAACGGCGCCACCGGGTCGGCGGTGAACGAGAATCCGAAGCGGCGGGCGTAGGTCTCGATGGTGCCTGCGTTCCACTTCATGTCGAGCGGCACGCCGCGCAGCGTGTCGAGCGCAGCGGCGTCATACGTCCGGTCACCGGTCCAGTGCCGGTGGAGAAACGTCGCCAGCGGATTCCCCTCGACATCGATGCCGGGATACGTCCGGCCGTGGAACCAGCGGTGCGCCGCCCGCTCGTAGTGCAGCCGGACCGCGGCATCGGTCTCGAGCTCCAGGAGCGGGTACAGCGCGAGCGCTATCAGGACGTCGTCGGAGTGGTTCGCCTCTCGCGGCGGACGGTCCAGACGCGCGCCCTCGCCGATGCGCGCGTACCCCATCTGCAGCAACCGCGCGTACTCCCGGCCGAAGCGGGGCAGCCCGGTCAACTCGTGCGCCACCTTGACCATCTGCAACATCAGCAGGGCATTCATCGGCTCCTCGCCGGCGACGTAGGCGGGCTCGTAGCGCCCCCAGCGGGTGGGCCGGCCGTCGTAGCCGATGATGCGAAGGCCGTCGTCGACGATCGCGTCGACCACCGCGGCCACCGTTTCGCCGATCGCCTCCCGCTCGCGCGCGTCGGCCAGATGCATCGTGTACACGAAGAGGCCGAACATGGCCGCGTCCACCTGATCCGAGCTGACGTTGCCGCGCCAGCGGCGCCTGCCGTCCGGGCTCTCCCGCCATGTGCCGTCGTCGAGCCAGGGCTCGTCGATCGGCGCCGACGCCCGCGCCAGCAGACCGTCGCGACCGGTCACCGCGACGAGATGCCTGAGCGCGGCGGCGGCCGTCCGCGCACGCCGCGCGGCCTCCGGATCGCCGGTGGCGAGCTGGCGCCATGTCTGGGCCGCGCAGTAGAGGCCGGTCATGTACGCCGTGTCGGACATGTTCCAGGTGACGTAGGGGTGCTCCGCGGTCGGCAGCCTGCGGCGCACCCGCACCTGGCCGTCCGCGGCCAGGAAGCGCTCGGCCAGGTCGACGTCGAACAGGGCCGCCTTCGCCGCGAGCGAGAGGTCGTCGGCCGCGCGCCCGGGAGCGGCGCCGATGCCGGCCAGGACAGCGGCCGCAACCGCGCCGGCCGCGGCGCTTCGCCGCAGGCTGACGCCGCCGTGCCCTGCCGGTTCGCAGCCGCGCCGCCGCGCGGGCCGGCGTGTCTCGCGCGCACGCGCCGGTGCAGGGATCATCGCGCGCCCCGCGCGTCGAACAGCGGCTCGGCGACGGTCATCCCGGCGCGGTGAGCCTCGACCGCGGCCAGCAGATCGGCCACCACGTCGGGACGCTCCGGCGCCAGGTCGTACTTCTCTCCCGGATCGTCGCCGAGATGGAAGAGCAGCGGCGGATCGTGCGTGGCGCGCGCGGAGCCCAGGCCGTAGCGCCCCTCGGTCACCAGGTGCACCTTGTACGGCCCCCGGCGGTAGGCGTAGAGCTCTCCCATGCGGTAGAACGCCATCCAGTCGCGCGGGCTCGAACCCCGCCCGAGGAGCACCGGCGAGAGGTCGACTCCGTCCAGAGGCCGATCGTCCGGCACCGTCCCCCCGGCGAGCGGAACGACGGTGGTGAAAAGGTCCGTGGTGGCGCCGATGTCCCTGATCACCCCCGGCGGGATGGTCCCCGGCCACCAGAAGATGCCCGGTACGCGCATGCCGCCCTCCCACGTGGTCCCCTTGCCCTGGCGCAGCATCCCGGCGCTCCCCCCGTGCTGCCGGTAGGACAGCCACGGCCCGTTGTCGCTGGAGAAGACGACCAGCGTGCGCTCGGCGAGCCCCTCTTCCCGCAACGTGTCGAGGATGCGGCCGACGCCCCAGTCGATCTCCTCGATCACGTCGCCGTAGCGCCCCGCGCGGCTCCGGCCGGCGAACGCCTCGGAGCGGAACAGGGGAACGTGCGGCATGGTGTGGGGTACATAGAGGAAGAACGGCCGGTCACGGTGCTCCCGGATGAACCGCACCGCCTCCTCCGCGTACCGGCGCGTGATCGTGGTCTGGTCGGCCGGCCGCTCCAGCACCTCGTCGTTGCGCATGAGCGGCACGTGCCAGTATTCGATCGATGGATCGAGAATCGCGGCGCGGCGCGCGTCACGACCGGGCGGCACCCGCCAGTCCATGTCGTTCGAATACGGGATCCCGAACCACGAATCGAAACCGTGCCGCAGCGGGCGATACGCCGGCTGGTGGCCGAGGTGCCATTTTCCGACGATGCCGGTCGCGTAGCCGACCTCCTTCAACGCCTCGGCCAGGGTGATCTCGGCGGCCGGCAGACCGTGGTGCGAGTCCTGGAAGAACACCCCCTGGCGCCGGCCGAACATCCCGCTCCGCAGGTGTATGCGCCCGGTCAGCAGGGCCGCCCGGCTCGGCGAGCAGACCGGGGCCTGCGAGTAGAAGCTGGTCCAGCGCTGGCCCTCGGCGGCCATGCGGTCGAGGTGGGGCGTGCGGATCGTCGGGTGCCCGTAGGCGCCGAGGTCGCCGTACCCGAGGTCGTCGGCGAAGATGATGACGATGTTGGGCGGTGGGCTCTGCGCGGCGAGCCGCTCGGGCGGACCGAGCGCCGCGGCGGCAACCCCCGCCGCGGCCCCGAGCGCCGCCAGGCGCCTCGTGGCGAAGGCACTCGAGCGCCGCGCCCGCCGCTGCGTGACCGAGCGACGATGCCGTCCCGCCGGTACCGACGTGGTGTCACTGCATGGCATACCGGTCATCCTCGATGTCAGGCCGGCCCACGCGAGCGCCGGCGCGAACCGCCGCCGGCGCCGTGACCGGCGGCCGATCCGATTGTAGCCGCAGCGCCGCGGCGGGCTTCCGGCCACCGGCCTTGTCGCAGCGGTCACACCACGCGGCGTTCCGTGCACCAATCGGAAAACACGCGACTGCGACCTTTGAACTTTCTCTTCTTTCATACGTATGATTGAAACAGTTGTTTAAGGACAGGAGATCCAGCCAGATGGCAATGGACACCCGGGAGCGCATTCTCGACGTCGCCGAGCGGCTGTTCGGCGAGCGCGGGTTCCCGGCGACCCCGCTGCGCGACATCACCACGGAGGCCGGGGTCAACGTCGCGTCGGTGAACTACCACTTCGGCTCGAAGGAAGCGCTGCTGGCGGAGGTGCTCGAGAGGCGTCTGAAGCCCATCAACGCACGCCGCCTGGAGCTGCTCGACGCCGTGGAGGCGCAGGCCGGGGACGGACCTCCGGAGCTCGAAGCCGTCATCCGGGCGTTCCTGTCGCCCCCGTTCCACAGCCAGCGCGCGTGGGGCGACAAGGGCCGGAACTTCCTGCGGCTGGTGGGCCGGATCCACGGCGAGACCAACGAGGAGTTCCGCGCGACCTTCGTCAAGCAGTTCGACGCGGTGCTGGAGCGGTTCACGGCCGCTCTTCACCGCGCGCGGCCGGAACTCGATGAAGCGGATCTGAGCTGGCGGATGCTGTTCATGGTCGGGTCGATGGCGTTCACGATGTCCTGGGGGCCCGAGCTCCGGGCGCGCGGGCGGGGCGGAGGGCGCGATCCGGAAGATGTGCTGGAGTCGCTCGTGCTGTACGCCGCCGCCGGAATGGCGGCGCCGGCGCCGCTCGGCGTGCCGGCCGTGGCGGCCACCGCACGATGAAGGTGCTGACGTGCAGTTGTTGAGACCAACCTCGTTGATGCGTGGATTCCGGGCCGTGGCGCTCGCCGCCGTCGCGGCGCTGGGCGCCGGCTGCGTGACCGCTCTGCCGGTCGAGCGGCCCGAGATACGGGTCCCGGTACCGGTGGAATGGACGGCCGCCGAAGTGCCGGCCGGCGAAGTGGGTCCGGACTGGTGGACGGACTTCGGCGACGACGAGCTGAACGCTGCGATCGAGACCGTGCTGGAGCGCAACCTCGATCTGCGGGCGGCCGCCGCTCGTCTCGAACAGGCCGCCGCCGACGCGCGGATCGCATCCAGCGCGTTGCAGCCCACGGTGCAGGGCTCGTACAGCGGCAGCCGCCGCAAGCAGAACTTCGTGGGCTTTCCGATTCCCGGCGCCGAGGACCGCGTCCTGAGCACGGTGTTCACCAACCAGGGCATCTCGCTGGACACGACGTGGGAGGTCGACCTCTGGGGCAGGCTGCGCACCACCGAGCAGGCCGCCCTGGCCGACCTGCAGCGGTCGGCGGCCGACCTGCGGGGCGCCCAACTGTCCATCGCAGGCCAGACCGCCAAGGCCTGGTTCGCCATTGCGGAGGCTCAGCAGCAGGTACTCCTGTCGGAGGCGACCGTCGAGAGCTTCGGAGAATCCGTGGCGCGCGTGCGGGATCGGTTCGAGTCGGGGGTACGCCCGGCGCTCGACCTCCGTCAGGCGATGCTGAACCTGTCCAACGCCCGCGCCGATCTCGCCCAGCGGCGGCAGCAGCTCGACGCGTCGACCCGCCAGCTCGAGGTGTTGCTGGCGCAGTACGCGGGCGCCGACATCGCCCCGCCGGCGGACCTGCCGGAAATGGCGTCCGCCGTGCCGGGCGGAATCCCGGCCGACCTGGTGGCCCGCAGACCGGACCTCGTCGCGGCGGAGCGGCAGGTGGCGGCTTCCGAGGCACGGCTGCGCGTGGCGCGGCGGGATCTGCTTCCGAGCTTCAGCCTGACCGTGAACACCGGCACCTCGACGAATACCCTCCGCACGCTGCTCAACGGCGACTTCGCCGTCTGGGGACTCGTCGGCAACGTCCTTGCTCCGCTCTGGCAGGGAGGACGGCTGCGCGCCCAGGTGAGCCGCGCCGAGGCGCTCGTCGCCGAGGTGCTGGCCAGCTACGTGAACACGGCCCTCGCGGCGTACGCCGAGGTCGAGACGGCGCTGGCCGCCGAGGAGTACCTGGCCGACCGGGTCGTTTATCTGATGACGTCGGTCGAGCAGGCCCGCGCCGCGGAACGCCTGGCCGACGAACGCTACCGGACCGGGCTGGACACTTACATCACCGTGCTCGACTCGCAGCGATCGGCGTTTCAGGCCGAATCCCAGTTGATCGCGGCGCGGCGCCTGCGTCTGGAGAACCGCGTGGACCTGTACCTGGCCCTCGGCGGCGGGTTCGAGCAGCTCGACTCGCCGATCGCGATGACCAACTGAACGCATCCGTCACCAATCGAGCCACTTGCGGCATTGAACTGGAAACAGCCATGAAACGCGTAATCATCCGCACCATCAGGGCCCTTCTTCCCCTGATCATCGTCGCTGCGGCCGCCTTCGCCGCGGTCACGATGATCATGAACCGCCCACCGGTGGAGACCCTGACGCCGGTGATCGAACCGCCGGGCGTCCGCGTGCACGAGGTCTCGCTCCAGGATGCGAGCCTCTCCGTCACCAGCCAAGGCACCGTCCAGCCGCGCACCGAGAGCCAGCTCGTGCCCGAGATCGCGGGGCGCGTCACCTGGGTGGCTCCCTCCTTCGCGGAGGGCGGGTTCTTCGAGGCCGGCGATGTGCTCGTCGAGATCGACCCGTTCGACTACGAGCAGGCGCTCGTCGGCGCGCGGTCGCAACTGGCCCAGGCCCGCCTGCGGCTCGCGCAGGAGGAGGCCGAGGCGGAGGTGGCGCAGCGGGAATGGGACACGCTGGGCCGCGGCGACCCGCGCGAGCTGGCGCTGCGCAAGCCGCAGCTCGAGGATGCGCGCGCCTCGGTGGCCGCCGCCGAGGCGGGTGTCGAGCGGGCCACGCGGGACCTGCAGCGCGCGGAGATCGTGGCGCCGTACGCCGGCCGGGTCCGCACGAAGAACGTCGACATCGGCCAGTACGTCCGGGTCGGCGACGCGCTCGCCACCGTGTACGCGGTCGACGTGGCCGAGATTCGCCTGCCGCTGCCCGACGACGAGCTCGCCTACCTGGACCTGCCGCTGTCGTACCGCGGCGTCGAGCAGCAGGTGCGGCCGCTCGTGACGCTGCACGCGACCTTCGCCGGCGAGACCCATGCCTGGGACGGCCTCATCGTCCGCACCGAGAGCGAGATCGACTCGGTGAGCCGCATGGTGCACGCGATTGCGGAGGTTCCGGACCCCTACGCGCCGGGTCCCAATCCCAACCGGCCCCCGCTCGCCGTCGGAATGTACGTGGAAGCCGAGATCAACGGCCGCACCGCGCGCGATGTCGCGGTGTTGCCGCGCCAGGCGCTGCGCGGCCGGGATCAGGTGCTCGTGGTCACGCCCGACGACCGACTCTCGTTCCGCACGATCGCCGTATTGCGGACCTCGACCGAGTCCGTGATCGTGCGTTCGGGCCTGCAGGCGGGCGAGCTCGTGGTCATCTCGCCGCTCGACACGCCGACCGACGGCATGCGGGTGCAGTTGGCCGATGCGGACCCCGGCCTGCTGGAGCGCCGCGCGGCCGCCGCTGCGGCCCCGCCTTCCCAGGCCGCGGCTCCGGCCGCGCAACGGGTAGATGCGCCGGCCTCCCAGGTCGGCGCTCCGGCTGCGACGGCTGCCTCGAACGTGCCGATCGAGCCCGCCGCCGCCCGCCGGGCGGAAGCCGCACCAGGGGTGCCGCCCGTACCGGCTGAACCGGCGGCGGCAGCGCGGCCCGGCGCGGCCCGGGCGGTAGCGGCCACGGAGCAGGCGCCCCCGGGCGCGCCTGGCGGCGGAGCGACGACGGCCGGACGCGCGGACCAACCGCAGTGGCTGGCGTCTCTGCTGGCAGAACGCCGGCCGGCGGCAGAGAACCTGCGCTCTCGTCCGCCCCGCACGAGACCGGCGGCGGCACGGCCGACGCGAGGCCGGCCGGACGCAGAGTCCGTTGCGCGGCCGGCGCGCCGACGGCCGGGCGCAGAGCCCGTTGCGCGACCGGCGGCAACGGTTGCCGCCGCCCCGCGGCGCCCTGCTCTTCGCACGCCGGACGCGGCGCCCGCGAGCGTCGTTGCGGTCGCCTCGTTCGCGAGTCTCAATCGCGCGACCGGCGATGCCGGGCTCGGTCCGGCGTTGAGCCGGGCCGTCGCCGCGCGTCTGGCGTCGTCCGACGACATCGCGGTGTCGGAGAACGAGTCCGATGCGCGGTACGTCGTCCGCGGTGGGCTCCAGCAGGTCGGCCCGCTGGTGCGGGTCACCGCGCGCATCGTCGACACCGAGAACGGCGCCGTGCTGCACGCGGCGAAGATCGACGGCTCCACGGCCGATCGACCGGCCCTCGAAGCGGACGTCGCGGCGGCCGTCATCGAGCACCTCACCGCCATGCCCGGGTCGACGGCGCCGACCGCGTCCGGCGGCATGGCGGCCGGCGCGACGACGCCCAGCGCGCTGGCCGTGCTTCCGTTCGACGATCTCAGCGCGGGCAGCGCGTCGGCCCTCGACGTGGACCTCGGGAGCGTCATCGCGGAGGCGATCGCCGAGCGGCTGTCCACGCTGGCCGCGGTGGCCGTCGTGACGCCCGGCGACGAAGCCGCCTGGGCCGTCGGCGGCGGCATCCAGCGCATCGGAACGATGGTCCGCGTGACCGCCCGGCTCACCGACGTCCGCAGCGGAGCCGTCGTGACGGCGGTGAAGGTGGACGGCACCGTCGAGGCGCTCGCCGACCTGCAGTCGCGCGTGGCGGCCGTGATGACCGAGAGCGTGCGCGAAGCACTCGCCGGCGAGTCGGTCGCCAGGTCGGGTCCCGCGACGGATCCCGCGACGCGCCGGCGCGAAGGGAGACGGTCATGAACAACGGTGGAATCGCCTGGTTCGCGCGGAATCCCGTGGCTGCGAACCTCATGATGGTCTTCATCATGGTGAGCGGCCTGATCGCGACCGGCACGGTCAAGGAAGAGGTCTTTCCGGAGGTCGAGCTCGACCGCATCAGCATCCAGGTGCCGTATCTGGGAGCGGCGCCGGCAGAGGTGGAGGAAGGCGTCGTCATCCGCATCGAGGAGGCGATTCAGGGCGTCGACGGCATCAAGGAGATCCAGTCCACTGCATCGGAGGGCAACGCGTCGGTGATGGTCGAGCTCGAGCTCGGCGCGGACGCGCGCCGGGTGGTCGACGAGGTCAAGAACCAGGTCGACGCGATCACGACGTTCCCCGTCGAGACGGAGAAACCGATCATCCGGGAGATGACCGCCCGCAACCAGGTCACCGACATCTCCATCTCCGGGGACACCGACATCTTCGCGCTCAAGGCGCTCGCGGAGCGCGTGCGCGACGAGCTGACCGCGATGCCGGAGATCACGCAGGTGGACGTCGTCAGCGCGCCGCCCTACGAGATCTCGATCGAAGTTTCCGAAGTGGCGCTGCGTCGTCACGGGATGACCTTCGATCAGGTCGCCGACGCCGTGCGCCGTTCGTCCCTGGATCTGCCGGGCGGCTCGGTCCGCACGGACGGCGGCGAGATCCTGCTCCGCACGATCGGGCAGGCCTATCGCGGCGCGGAGTACGAGGACCTCGTGCTGTGGACGCGGGCCGACGGCAGCCGGCTGCGCCTGGGGGACGTGGCGACGGTGGTCGACGGCTTCGCCGAGACCGATCAGCAAGCCCGGTTCGATCATCAGCCCACGGTGCTCGTATCGGTGTTCCGCACCGGCGATCAGAGCGCCCTCGACATCGCCGCCGCGGTCGACGGCTACGTCGAAGGCGCCAGGGCGAGGCTGCCCGAGGGCGTCTCGATGACGCTCTGGCAGGACCAGGCCGAGGTGCTGAACGACCGCCTGACGCTCATGCTGCGCAACGGCGCCACCGGGTTCATCCTGGTCTTCGTCGTGCTGACGCTGTTCCTGGAGCTGCGCCTGGCCTTCTGGGTCAGCCTCGGGATCCCGATCTCGTTCCTCGGCGCGATCGCCCTGATGCCGGGGCTGGACGTCTCGGTGAACGTCATCTCGCTGTTCGCCTTCATCCTGGTGCTCGGGATCGTGGTCGACGACGCCATCATCGTCGGCGAGAACATCTACCGGCACCAGGAGGAGCACGGCGAGGGCTTGCGCGGCGCCATAGAGGGCGCGAGGGAGATCGGCAAGCCGGTCACCTTCGCCGTGCTGACCACGGTCGCGGCGTTCATGCCGCTGATGTTCGTGCCGGGGATGATGGGGAAGATCTTCCGTGTCATTCCGCTCGTGGTCATCCCGTGCCTGCTCTTCTCGCTGGTCGAGTCGCTCGGGATCCTGCCCGCCCACCTGTCGCACATCCCGCGGCGCGGCAAGCCCGGCCCGTGGCGCCGCTTCCAGAGCCTCTTCTCCAACGGCCTGAAGCTCTTCATCCGACGGGTGTACACGCCGATCCTCGAAACCGCGCTGCGGTGGCGCTACGTGACGGCGGCGATCGGTCTGTCGACCCTGATCCTGACCGGCGGGATGGTGCTGGGCGGCTGGGCCAACTTCCACTTCTTCCCGTCCATCGAGGCCGACTTCATGTCGGCGTCGGTGACGATGCCGCAGGGCACGCCGGTCGACGTCACGTCGCGGGCGATCACCAAGCTCGAGGAGGGCGCCACGCGCCTGCGCACCCGGCTGCAGCAGGAAACGGGGATGGACTACTTCCGGCACGTATCGACGTCGGTCGGCGACCAGCCGATGCTGTCGCGCGGCGGCGGACCGATGGGTCCGGTCGATACCGTGGCCTCGGCCAACGTGGGCGAGGTGACGATAGAGCTCGCGCCGGCCGAGACGCGCTCCTTCACCAGCGAGCAGCTCGGCAACCTGTGGCGGGAGAGCACGGAGGCGATTCCGGAGGCGGTCGAGGTCAACTTCTCGATGTCGATGATGAACCCCGGCGACGACGTCGACGTGCAGCTCGCCGGGCCGGACATCGAGCGGCTGCGCGCCGCCGCCGAAGAGGTAAAGCTCCGTCTGGCGGGGTATGCCGGCGTCTACGAGATCTCGGATTCGTTCCGCGCCGGCAAGGAGGAGATGCAGCTCGGCATCAAGCCGGCCGCCGAGACCCTCGGGCTCACCCTGCAGGACCTCGGCCGGCAGGTCCGCCAGGCGTTCTACGGCGAGGAAGCCCAGCGCATCCAGCGCGGCCGGGACGACATCCGCGTGATGGTGCGCTATCCCGAGGCGGATCGCCGTTCGCTCGGCGATCTGGAGAACATGCGCATCCGCACGCCGAACGGCGGAGAGGTGCCGTTCAGCCAGGTGGCGGAGGTGCAGCCTGGGCGCGGCTTCGCTTCGATCAAGCGGGTGAACCGCAACCGGGCCGTCAACGTGACCGCCTCGGTCGACGCCGCGGTCACCTCGGCCGGCGCGGTCATCTCCGACCTGCAGACCCGGATCCTGCCGGAGGTGCTCGCCGACTATCCGGGCGTGTTCTACACGTTCGAGGGCGCCCAGGCGGAGCAGGTGGACGCGGTCGGCGGCCTGCAGCGCGGATTCATCCTCGCCCTGCTGATGATCTTCGCCCTGCTCGCGGTCCCGCTGCGCTCGTACGTGCAGCCGATGATCATCATGGCGGCCATCCCGTTCGGCCTGGTGGGCGCGATCTGGGGCCACATCGTGATGGGCCTCGACGTGACGATGATGTCGATGTTCGGCCTCGTCGCGCTGACCGGCGTCGTCGTCAACGACAGCCTCGTCATGGTCGACTTCATCAACCGCGCGCGCCGCGTCCACGCCGATCTGGGCCGCAGCATCCGCGAGGCGGGCGGCAAGCACACGAGCAGCCGCGAGTTCGAATCCAGCGGGCTGCAGATGGCGATCCGCGAGGCGGGCAGCAACCGCTTCCGACCGATTCTGCTCACGTCGCTGACGACGTTCTTCGGCCTGGCGCCGCTCATGCTGGAGCGCAGCATGCAGGCGGCGTTCCTGGTGCCGATGGCGGTGTCGCTGGCCTTCGGCGTGCTGTTCGCCACCTTCATCACGCTGATCCTGGTGCCCGTCTCGTACCTGATCCTCGACGACGTGCAGGGCACCCTGCGGCGGATCTTCGGATCGGGAGCCATGACCGAGCTGCCGCCGGTGCCGGAAGCGGAGCCCGTGGAGGGTGGGGCGCCTGCGGCGGCGCGGGTCGCCGAAGCGTCGTCCTGACGGCGACCGGCGCCAAACGCGCCAAGGCTCAGAGACTGGACCGGCCGGCGCGGCGCGTACCGCGCGTCGGCGCCGGCCGCCGGGCGTGCGATGCGTGGGCCCGGCGATTCACTCCGCGCCGGCGACCTCGGCAACGAGCTGGTCGACCAACGGGGGACTGACCCCGCAAGCAGAGTCGTTGATCCGGCACTGCGCCAGTGTCAGCGAGCAGCCGCAGGGACAGCCCTCCTCGTTCACCCGAAGCAGCACCTCCTCGCGCTGCTCCGGCGTCAGCACCGACAGGTCCACGCCGGGAATCTCGGTGGCCTGCGCCGCGTTCGCGAGCCGGATCTGGTCGTTGGACGGCGCGGTCTCGATCGTCGCGTCGTGCGTCAACGAAGCCAGGTAACGGGTCTCCTGCTCCAGGATCACCGGGCTGATCAGCCCGACGTGGCTCTCGACCATGCGCCCCTCGGGATCGACGACGAACGAGGTGGGCAGGGCGAAGACCCCGGGGAACGCCCGCTTGATCTCGGGCGTCGACATCACGAGCGGGTAGTTGACGTCGTACTGTGCGCCGAACGCGGCCACGGCATCGGGCGACCCGTGATCCTCCGACACGCCGATCACCGTCAGGTGGTCCGGGTACCGCTCGGCGAGGCGCACCAGGAACGGGATCTCCTCGCGGCACGGACCGCACCAGGTCGCCCAGAAGTTGACCAGCACCACCTTGCCGCGCTGAGCGGCCATCGAGATGGTGCGGCCGTCGAGCGTCTCCATCGTCAGGTCCGGAACCTCGGCCGGCGTGTCGACGAAGCGCAGCGTCACGCCGCCGTCGGGCGTGGCGAACAGCGGCGGGGGTCCGGGAGCGCCGCCCGTCCAGTCGCCTCCGGGTGCGTCGACCGGCGACGGGCCGCAGCCGGCGGCCCAGAGAATCGCAACTACCAGCAGCGCGGCGGAATGGCGAGTGGACACGGCAACTCCTTTGCTTACCGGAACGGTTCATTGTATAGCCCGAACGCGGCCGGTTGCGGCGAAACGGACAACCGTGCCTCCACGTGCCGCGGACCCCGGCAGGGGCCGCAAGCGAAGCGCGCGCTGCAGCACGCCCCCGGGTTCAGCGGTAGCCGAGCGCGACCGCGGCGACGAGCGCGACCGCGGCGACTGCGTACAGCTTGACGAGCAACGGGACGACGAAGGCCGCCCAGCGCTGGTACGGGATCCGGCCCAGACCGAGCATCCCCATCAGCAGGGCGTTGGTCGGCACGAGCATGTTCGTGAAGCCGTCGCCGAACTGATAGGCGAGCACCGCGGTCTGCCGCGTCACCCCGGTCAGATCCGCGAGCGGGGCCATGATCGGCATCGTCACGTACGCCTGCCCCGATCCGGAGGGAATGAACAGGTTGCAGACCGACTGCACGACCAGCATGCCCAGCGCCGCGGCATGCGACGGCAGGCCGGCCAGCGACGCGGCCAGCCCGTCGACGATGGTGTCGATGACCTGCGCTTCGGACAGCACCACCTGGATGGTCCGGGCGAAGCCGATCAGCAGCGCGGTGGCGGTCATCTCCGCCGCCCCGCGGATGAACGCGCGCGCGGCGCGGTCGGGACCGAGCCCCCCGGCCCCCGCCGCGAGCAGCGCGATGCCGAGGAACACCGCCGACAGCTCGGCGAGGTACCAACCCCTGGCCGCCACGCCGTAGACGAAGAGCCCGATGCCGGCCGCCAGCACCGCGAGCACCGCCAGCCGCCGCGCCGTGAACCGCACGTCCTCCGGGAGATCGAAGCCGCTCGAGTAGTCGACGTCGGCCACCAGGCTCGACGCGGGATCGCCGCGCAGCCGCTGCGCATACCCCAGGATGTGGTGGACCCCGATCGCCGCGCAGACCACGAGCAGCGCCCACCGCACGGCCTGGCCGGAGGTCAGCGGCAACCCCGCGATGTCCTGGGCGATCAACACCGTGAACGGGTTCAGCGCGGCGCACGCATAGCCGACGCCAGCGCCGACGTAGACGATGCCGACCGCCACCACGGCGTCGAGTCGCAACGCCAGGCACAGGGTCACCAGCACCGGCACGAACGGCATGTACTCCTCGGCCATGCCCACCGTGGAGGCGCCCAGCGCGAACAACCCCACCATGCCCGCGACGAGCCAGCCCGGCCGCGACGCGAGGCGGGCGATGGCGGCGCCGATCGAGGCGTCGATCGCACCGGTGGCCCGCACGACGCTGATGACCCCGCCGGCGATGAAGACGAAGAAGATGATGTCGTGCGCCGCCGACAGACCGGCGGGAATGGAGGTCAGGAAGGCGAGCGGCGGGAGCGGCTCGGCATCCACCGCGCGCCACGTGCCGGGGACGACCCGGCGGCCGTCGCGCTCGAACTCGCCGGCCGGCAGGACGTAGCTCGCAAGCTGCGCGAGCACGATCAGCGCGAAGATGAGAACCAGCGCATCCGGGACGCGGCGGCGTGGCGACACGGTACGTTCCTCCTCGACGGCGCGCCCGACCGGGCAGGACGGCGCCGCGACCGTCTCGCCCGACAATCGTCGCCGGCGGCTCCGATTGCCGCCCAACCGGGCCTGACTGGCAGTCTACGCCGTTTTTACGGCGCAGACTGCCAGGTGGTCGGATCGTCGGAGACCCGCACCAGCAGCTTGCCGAAGTTCTCACCGCGCAACAGGCCCAGAAAAGCCGGTATCGCGCGCTCCAGCCCGTCCACCACATCCTCCCGGTACCGGATCCGCCCTTCCCGGATCCATGCCGCGACATCCCGCAGGAAGTCGGGCTGCCGGTCCAGGTGATCGAACACGATGAACCCGCGGAACGTGAGCCGGCGCACCAGGATCAGCCCCATCAGGCGGGCCACCTGGTCCGGGCCGGGCGGCGGCCCCGTCAGGTTGTAGTTGGCGATCCGGCCGCATACCGGGATGCGCGCGAAGTCGTTCAGCAACGGCAGCACGGCGTCGAATACCTTGCCGCCGACGTTCTCGAAGTAGACGTCGACACCGTCCGGACACGCCGCGCGCAGGGCACCGGGGAGGTCGTCCCGGCGATGGCTGACGCAGGCGTCGAAGCCGAGCTCGCCGGTAACGTACTCGCACTTCTCCGGCGCGCCGGCGATACCGACCACCCGGCAGCCCGCGATCCGGGCGATCTGCCCGACCACCGCCCCCACCGCGCCGGAAGCGGCGGAAACGACCACCGTCTCGCCCGGCTTCGGCCGCCCGTGATCGAGCAACCCGACGTAGGCCGTGTGCCCCGGCATGCCGAGCACCCCGAGCGCCGTCGAGATGGGCGCGCGGGCAGGATCCAGCTTGCGGACCCCCGTGCCGTCCGACAGGGCGTAGTCCTGCCAGCCGTTCGCGCCGAGCACGACGTCGCCGGCCGAGAACCCGTCCAGCCTCGACTCCACCACCTGCGAGACCGTGCCGCCGACCATCACCTCTCCGAGACTCACCCCCGTCGCATAGGACGGCCCCGGGTTCATCCGCCCGCGCATGTACGGATCCAGCGACAGGTAGATGGTCCGGCACAGCATCCGCCCGTCCGCCGGCTCGGGAACCGGCGTCTCGGTGCGCGAGAAATCGGTCTCCGACGGGAAGCCCGCGGGATGGGCGGCAAGGCGGATCTGACGGTTCGCGGCGGCGCTCATGAACCCACTCTCGTCTCGGTATCGGTTACGTGCGATGGGAGTATACTGGGCGGTTGATTGTCGTCCGAACGTTCACACCTGCCGCCTGCTGGAGTACCCGATGCGCGAGCACCTTCTCTTCACCTTCAAGTTCAACCTCGGTCACCTCGAGTCGCTCGTCAAGGATCTGACCGACGAGCAGATGGTCCAGCAGCCGCACGGGGTCGTCAACCACCCGGCTTGGACCCTGTGCCATCTGGCGTCGGCCGCGAACCATACCGGCGTGGCGCTCGGCCTGGAGTCGAGCTTCCCGGCGGACTGGGAAGAAGCGGCGAAGACCGGCGGCGAGCCGAGCGCCGACGCGTCGCGGTACCCGTCGAAGGAGGCGCTGCTGGCCGAGTTGAAGAAGCAGCACGAGCGCGTGTCGGCGGCGGTGGCCGGCGCCGACACGGCCACCTTCGCGAAGGAGTACCCGGACGAGGGAACGCGCAAGTACTTCCCGACCATCGGCGATTTCGTCGACTACCTGCTGTCGGCCCACGAAGCCAACCACATCGGGCAGATCGCGGCGTGGCGGCGCGCGATGGGGCTCGCTCCGAGCGCGGGCTAGCGCCACAGAACGCCGTAGACTTCCAGTCAGGCCCGGTTGGGCGGCAATCCGGAGTCGCCGGCGATTTCGGGCCAGGAGCCTGCCCCCGATGCTGCGACATCTCCTGTTCGCGTATCAGTTCAACCTCGACCGCGCCCGGACGCTCGTGCGCGACCTGTCGGACGAGCAGATGACCCGGCAGCCGCACGGCGTCGTCAACCATCCGGCGTGGCTCCTGGGCCATCTCGCGGCGTCGTCGAACCAGGTGGCGAGGATGCTTGGCCTGGACTCGACCTTTCCGGCCGCCTGGGCAGAAGCGTTCCGCATCGGCGGCACGCCGAGCGGCGACGCGGCCCACTTCCCTTCGAAGAAAGAGCTGCTCGCCGAGCTGGCGGCCCAGCACGGACGGGTGGCCGAGGCGCTCGCCTCCGCCGACCCCGCGCTGTTCGACCGGGAGCACCCGAGCGAAGGCGCCCGCAAGCGCTTCCCCACCGTCGGCGACTACACGGTCTTCATGATCTCGACGCACGAGGGCAGCCACCTGGGCCAGATCGCCGCGTGGCGCCGCGCGATGGGCTTCGGATCGGCAACCGGCGTCTGAACGCCGGCTCAGCGCCCCCGGCCCACCTGCCAGAGCAGGAAGCTCACCGTGTCCACCATCTCGTCGATCTGCTGGCTAACGGGCTGCCCGCCGGAGTGTCCCGCCTGCGTGTGGTAGCGCAGCAGAATGGGGTTGTCCGAGCCGTTCCTCGCCTGCATCAGCGCCGCCATCTTGCGGGCGTGCAGCGGCGCCACGCGGGTGTCGCCGTCGCCCGACAGGTACAGGGTCGCCGGGTAGTCGCCGCCGTCGATGACGTTGTGGTACGGCGAGTAGGCGTGGATGTAGTCGAACTGCTCGGGGTCGTCGCTCGACCCGTACTCCGGCACCCAGAAGCTGGCTACGAGGAACTGGTGGTAGCGGACCATGTCGAGCAGCGGGTAGGTGCAGACGACCGCCCCGAAGAGTTCCGGCCGCTGGTTCGACACCGCGCCGACCAGCAGGCCGCCGTTGCTGCCGCCCCGGATCGCCAGGTGCTCGCTGCTGGTGTAGCCCTCGGCGATGAGGTGCTCGGCCGCGGCGATGAAGTCGTCGAAGACGTTCTGCTTGCTCTCGAGCATGCCGGCCCGGTGCCACTCTTCGCCGAACTCGCTGCCGCCGCGCATGTTGGCCAGCGCGAAGACGCCGCCCGACTCCAGCCACGTCGTCGCCAAGGCCGAGAACGCCGGCGTCATGGCGTTGTTGAAGCCGCCGTAGCCGGTGAGCAGCGTCGGGTTGCTGCCGTCGAGCACGACATCCGGCCGGTGGACCACGAACATCGGCACCTCGGTGCCGTCCTTCGACGTGAACCAGCGCTGGTGGACCTCGTAGGCGGCCGCGTCGACCGGCAGCTCGGGCTCGGCCCAGACCGACTGCTCGCCGGTCGCGATGTCGTAGCGGTAGATGGTGCTCGGCACGTGGAAGGTCTGAAACGTGAAGAAGGCCTCGTCGCTGGTCCAGCGTCCCGCGCCGCCGCCGACCGAGCCGAGGGTGTCGAACGCGATGTCGCGGACGTGCGTCCCGTCGAGCTCGCGGATGGCGACCCGCGGCTGCACGTCCTGCAGGTACGACACGGCCAGCTTCCCGCCGAGGGCGGCGGCCGCCTCCACGACGACGTCGTCGCGCTCCGGGACCACCTCGCGCCAATTCTCGAAGCCGGGGTCCGCCGGGTCGGCCAGCACTACCTTCTTGTTGGGCGCGTCCAGGTTGGTGACGATGAACAGCTCGCCGCCGGCGAAATCGGCCCACGATTCCGAGACCCCGTCGGCGATGGCGGTCACGAACGGCGAGTCGCGTTCGAGGTCCTTGACGTGAATCGCGGTCGGCCCCGACGAGCCCTCGATGACGTGGACCACCATCCAGCGCCCGTCGTCCGAGATCACCGTGACCGGGATCTGGTGGCGCTCGTATCCCTCGCCGAAGAGCTGCACGTCGTCGGCCATCGGCGTGCCGAACGCGTGAAACATCACCCGCGGCGTCACGTCGCCATAGCGCTCGTAGTACAGACCGCCGCCGTCGACGCCCAGCGTCACCTGCCCGTAGCGGGCCGGGGGCAGCACGTCGGCGATATCCTCGCCCGTGTCCACGTCCCGAACCCGGATCGAGACCTCGTCGACGCCCCCTTCCCGTACGGCGTAGGCCACCCGCGTCCCGTCGTCGGAAATGTCGCGCAACTCGACGCTGGTCGTGTCGTCCGGACTCATAGGATGCGGGTCGATCAGCACCTGCTCCTCGCCATCGAGCCCCTCGCGGACGTACAGGACGGCCAGGTTCTGGTCGGCCAGCCGCTTGCTGTAGAAGTAGCGCCCGCCACGCTCGTTGGGCAGTCCGATCGCGTCGCGCTCGAGCACCGACGCGGCCACCGCCCGCAGCTCCTCGCGACCGGGCAGCGCGTTCAGCACGCCGTCCGTGTAGGCGTTCTGCACGTCGATCCAGGCCCGCGTCTCGGGGGCCTCCTGGTCCTCGAGCCAGCGGTACGGGTCGGGCACCTCCACGCCGTGCAGCGTGTCGACGACTTCCCGAACTTCCGTCGGCGGGGGCGGCGGCACGTCGATTCCCGGCTCCTCGGCGGCGCATGCCGCCATCAGCGCCGCACCGGCGATCCAAGCGATTCGTCGCGATCCGGCCATGTTCTCCTCCCGAGCGTCGAAGCGTTCAGCCTAGCGCATTTGACGGTAGACTGCTGTCTGGAAGGTTCCACGCGGGGATTTGACCCGCGATGACATCACCCGAACACCCACAGCGACAGCGAGGGAAGGCACCATGGAGAGCTCGCAGCACTACACCCGTCGTGAATGGCTGACCACTGTCGGCGCGGCGACCGGCGCAGCGGCGATCGCGCCGCATCTGCCGCTGCGAGCGGCCGAGGCGAAGCCGATGCGCGGCGCGTTCATGATCATGAGCACGCCGTACACCGACGCGAACGAGGTGGACTACGAGGACCTGGCCAACCAGGTCGACTTCCTCGACCGCTGCGGCATCCACGGGCTGGTCTGGCCGCAGAACTCCAGCGAGCAGCGCTACCTCTCGAAGGAGGAGCGGCTGCGCGGCTTCGACGTCCTTGCCCGCGCCGCGAAGGGCAGGCGGCCGGCGCTGGTCCTCGGCGTGCAGGGCGACGACACCAAGGGGATGCTGGAGTACGCCCGCCACGCCGAGGCGCTCGCCCCCGACGGCATGATCGCCATCCCGCCGACCGAGGCGACGACGCTGCAGGAGTTCCGCGACTACTACGCCGCGCTGTGCGAAGTGACCGACCGGCCGATCTTCTTCCAGACCAGCGGCGGCGCCCCGGACGTGGTCCCGACCGTCGACTTCATGGTCGACATGGCCCGCGAGTTCCCCAACCTCGCCTACGTGAAGGAGGAGCGCCCGCCGGTCCACGAGCGGATGCTCGCCCTTCGGGAGCACCGTCCCGATCCCGTCAAGTCGATCTTCGGCGCCGCCTTCGGCCGGCAGTGGCTCTACGAGATGCGGCTCGGCATGGACGGGGTGATGACCGGCGGCGCGATGTACGCCGACATCTATGCGCAGCTCTGGGAGCTCCATGTCGCCGGCAAGCACGACGAGCTCCGCGACCTGTTCGGGAAGCTGCTGCTGATGCTGAACCTCGACCGCACGATCCCCGGCATCCGGCTCTACGTTCTGAAGAAGCGCGGGATCTTCAAGACGTCGAAGTCGCGGCGCGGCGACTACTCGTTCACGGCGGACCAGATCGCCGAGATCGAGTACCGGCTCGACGCGATCCGGCCGTACTTCCGGGCGTAGACAAGGCAAGGCAAGCCTGACGCTCCGGAGGGGCGCGCCGTCCGCGGTACTTCGGAAACCCGCGGCCCAGGCTCCAGCGACGGCGTCAATCGAGCAGCTCGGCCAGCCAGTTGCCGATGTCGCGCACCTCCTCGTGGCACACCGTGTGCGGCATCGGGTATTCGTGGTAGTCGACCTCGTAGCCAGCTCGCTCCAGCCGCTCCCGGGTGGCCTGGCCCAGCGCCAACGGCACCATCGGATCGGCGGTGCCGTGGGCCTGGAGGATCGAGACGGAGCGGTTGGCGTCGGACGCTTCCGCCTCCAGCACGTCGGGCAGCAGTAGGTACCCCGACAGGCACATTACGCCGGCCAGCGCTTCCGGGTACCGGAGACCCGCAAAGAGCGCCATGGCCCCTCCTTGCGAGAAACCGGCCAGAACGATGCGGTTGGCCGGCACGCCACGCTCCACCTCGCGCGCGAGCAGCTCGTCGATCCATTCGGCCGCCCGCCGGATGCCCCGCTCGTCCTGGTCGCGGGCACCGAAGCCGGCGACATCGTACCAGGCCGGCATGATCAGGCCCTGGTTGATGGTCACCGGCATGCGGGGCGCGTTGGGGAAGACGTAGCGCACGTGCAGATCGGCGGGCAGGCCGAGCTCGGCGGGGATCCCGTAGAAGTCGCGCGCGTCGGCGCCGAGGCCGTGCATCCAGATCACGGATGCGCCGGCGGGGCCGTCCGGTTCGATTTCGAGCGTCTCGAGATGCGGGTTCGTGGGCAGGATGGCCGTCCGTCGCGTGCTGATTCTATCCCGTCAGTTCGTCATGGCGTGAACGACGGTGTTGATGCCGACGGCGTAGGCCCGAACCGAGAAGCGGTAGAAGAACTCGTAGTCCTCGCCCTCGCGCTCCCACCCGTCGGCGATGTCGGTATTGTGGCTCATCAGCACCAGCAGGCGTCCGCGGTCGTCGGCGATGCCCCGGAAGTGCACCTCGTCGCTGCGCCGGCCGCGCTCGGAGGTCGTGAACCCGCCGCTCCGGCGCCAGTGCTGAATGGAGGGAATCTGCGGGATCTCCTCCACCTCGTACTGGATCCGCCGGATCGGATGGTCGTCGGGAATATCGAAGATGGGGTACGCGGCCGGCGGGAGCACCCGGGAGATCTCGCCGAGCCACTGCTCCCAGGCCCACGGCCCCCAGAAGTCGTCGACCCACAGGAAGCCGCCCTTCTCCAGGTACTGCCGCAGGCGCACCACCTCGACATCGCTCAGGCGCAGGGTGCCGACATCGGACATGAAGACGAACGGATAGTCGAACAGCGCATCGTCGGTGAGACGGACGACGACGTGGTCCGGCTCGTCGAAGCGGTCGAACCCCACGTCGGTGGTCGTCATCTCCGAGAGGCGGATCATCAGGTTCTGATCGGCCGTCGGGTAGTCGGTGTACCAGCCCTGGCCGCCCGCCTCGCGGCGGTCGCTGTCGTACAGAATGCGGGAAAAAGTGAACGCGCGATGCGACGGGGACTCGACGGGGAACTTGGGCGGCATGCGGTACCAGCCGCCCCGCCAGCCGCGTTGCGCCAGAGCCGCCGTACCGCCGGCCATCGCCAGGACAACCACTGCTGCAGTCAGCCTGCCGCGCACGTCACCCTCCTGCCTGCGCCGGACGCCGCCGGCGCCGAGGGGGCCGACGACCCCACCGGGCCGCCGGCCTGCCGTGAAGATTCGGACGCCTACTGATCCTGCGCCAGCGACCGGAAGTACTCCTCCACCAGGTCCCGGAACTCGTCCGGCATCTCCTCGTTGCCCGCGAGGAACAGGTCCTCGTTCTCCTCGGTGATCTCACGCCGCAGCCGGTACTCGAAGCGCTTCAGCTCCTCGAGGACGAACGACTGCAGCCGGGCGATCTCCTCCGCGTCCTGGTAGCGGCGCAGGTCGTCCAGCTCGCGCATGCGCTGGATGATGGCGTCGAGATCGCCTACCTCGAACTCCTGCTCGTTCAGCAGGCGCCGCAGCTCCTGCGCCTCGCCGGCGCGCTGCTCGTACTCGCGGCTCCACTGCCGGATGTCGCCCGGCTCCCAGACGGTCGTGCCCGGCCGGCGGTCCCCGTAGCCGCCGCCCCAGTCCCGGCCGAAGTTGCTGGCGTCGCCGCCGCGCCAGCCGTCGGCGCCGCCGAGCTGCCCGCCGGCCTGGCCCTCCTGCCCCGGCTGCCCGCCCTGCTGGCCTTGCTGACCAGCCTGACCCTGCTGCCCTTCCTGACCCTGCTGGCCCTGCTGACCGGCCTGGCCCTCCTGGCCCTCCTGACCCTGCTCGCCGTCCTCGCCCTGCCGGCCCTGCTGCCACATGCGGTGGTCGAGCGACTCCAGGCTCCGCATCAGGTCGCGCGTCCGGTCGAGCGCCTGCGCCATGCGGTCGCCCTCGGACCTGCCGACCGCCGCCGCCGCCTCGGTGAGCTCCTCGACGAGTTGCTCGATGTTCTCGTCGATCTGCTCCTCGAACGCGTTGGCGGTCGGGCCGGGACGGCTACGGATCAGGCCGCGGGTGTAGCGGATCTTCTCCTTGAGCTTGTTGTCGCGGATCCCGCCGGCGGCCTCCTGCAGTTCGCGCGAGGCGTCGCGCTCGTCGCGCCGGAACTCGGCCGACGTCGAGTCGATTTGCCGCTCGAGGTCGGCGACCTCCTCCTCCATCTGGCCCTTCTGATCGAGCAGGCGCCGCAACGCGTCGAACCGCGCCTCGTCCTGCAGGCCGGGAAGCTGCTCCACCTCGGCGCGCATCTCGCGCTGCTGGTCGGCCAACCGGTTGGCGCGCCGCAACTGGTCGGCGATATCGCGCTCGAGTCTGCCGCGCTGCTCGCTGCCGAGCCGCTCCTGCACCTCGCGCAACCGGTCGAGCGCCGTCCCCGCCTCGGCGAACCCGAGGTTGTCGTCGTTGGCGGCGGCGCGCCGCATGGCGTCGGCCGCCTCCTGCAGCCGGCGCGCCGTGTCCATCATCTGCGGGGAGTTCTGCTCGCGCGCCAGACGCTCGAGACGCCGCGCGGCCTCTTCGGCCTCGTCTGCCAGGGCGCGCTGCCCGGCCCCGCCCCCTTGCGTCGACTGCTGGCCGCGCGCACGCCGCCGCTGCCGCTCCGCCTCGCGCTCCTGCCGGCGGGCCAGCTCGCGCAGCCGCTCCATCAGCTCGTCGATGGTCTCGTCGGCCCGCTCCTGCCCGGCCCGCTCCAGCGTCTCGTACTGGTTGCGCATCTTGTCGAGCTCGAGCTCGAACAGATCCGCCAGGTCCTCGGCCGCCTGCCGGCTGCCTCCGCCCCCGCCGCCTCCGCCCCCGCCCATGGTGACCATCACCTCTTCGTAGGCTTCCTCGGCGCGCTGGAGATGCTGCAGCGCGCGCTGCTCGGGCGGCAGCGCTCCGTCGGCGTCCTGCTCCTGCAGCTCGTTCTCGGCCTCGCGCATGGACTCGGCGGCCCGCGGCAGGATCTCCTGGATGGTCCGGAAGGCGGGATCGGCCGGCATCACGCGGCTGTTCATGCGCCGCACCAGCGTCTCCACCTGCTCGCGCAGGCGCCCCTGGGCGAGGGTCAGAAAGACGACGTTCTCCTCGAACTCCTCCGCGTCGTACTGCTCCCGGTCGCGCACCAGGTTGAACGTGGCGGAGATGATCTCGCGCTGCGCCTTCGAAAGCTCGCGCGCGTCGGCCCCGCCGCCCATGCCGCCGCCGCCGCCGCCCTGCGACGCCTGCATCCGGTAGTCCTGGCTGTAGCGGCGGATCTGGATGAAGTAGAGGTCGCTCTTGACGTCGGCGTCCTGCTGCAGCAGGTTGCGGTCGGTCGCCCGCGCGTAGTACGACAGGAAGTCGCCCGGTTCGAGCTCCAGCTCCTCGAAGAAGAAGGTGTGGCCCGCCGAGACCTCCCTGAGGGCGTTCCCGCCTCCGTCGAAGAGGGTGACCGACTCTTCCGGCCCGCCGTTGACCGAATAGACGAGGTCGAGCGAGTGCAGCCCGAAGTCGTCGTCGGCGCGCGCCTCGACGAAGACCTCCTCGATGGCGCTGGCGGTGGTGTCGCGCCCCGGACGAATGAACATCGCGGAGGGCGGCTGATCCGTCAGCACGTCGATCGTGTACTGCGGCGAGGCGGTCACGAGCTGGCCGGCCGGCGCCACGAGGTCCACGCGGTAGAAGCCCTCCTCCTCGACCATGAAGCTGGCCGTCAACGTGCCGTCGTCCTCGAGCGCGAGATCGACTCGCTGGCCGTCGTCGTCATCGAAGACGAGCTGGCCGCCCGTCGTGCCCATCGTCGGGACGGCGCGCAGCCGCACCTCGGTACCCAGCAGCACCGCGATGTCGCCGCCGTCCTCCACCGTCCGCGGCTCCAGCCCGGTGTACTCGGGGAAGCGGTACTCGAGCTCGATGCGCTCGGCGTACGGCAGCTCGATCACGTCCAGCCGGTAGGTGGGCGACTCGACGCCGATCGATTCCACGAAGTAGTCGACCGGCTCCTGCAGATCGAACAGCAGCACCTCGAACTGTCCGGCTTCGATCGCGCCGTCCTCGGTCAGGACCGGGATCAGCGGCAGCCGATCGAACGAGTCGCCGCTGCCCTGCATCAGCAGGTTGACCTCCTCCGCCTCGAAGCCGACGAGGCGGGCGGTGATCGCCTGATCCGCCCCGCGCGCAACCGTCGCGTCGCCCGGCAGGACCTCGATCTGGTACGGGCTGGCCGCCTCGACGTTCCCCATCGGGGTGAGCAGCGCATTGATGCCGTGCCGCAGATAGGCCGGCCCGAAAGTGAAGAGCAGCGCGGCGGCGGCCGCGGCCGCGGCCAGCAGGCCCGTCGACCGCCAGAGCTGCCCCGTCTCGACGCGGCGGCCCATGTCGATCTCGCGGATCTGCTTCACCGCCGACTCGATGAGCCGGCGGACCAGCTCCGGCGAGTGGTCCGCCGCCCGCTCGCGCTTGCCCCTCCGGCTCTCCTCGACCGCGCTCAGGACCGTCGCCTGCAGCGCCGGCGCGTGCTCCTCTATATAGAGCGCGACGCGCTCGTCGGAGACGCGGCGCGAGATCGGCCGGATGAAGAGCCACCAGCCGAAGGCCAGCAGCGCCACGTAGGTCACGACGCGAAACGCGACGATCGCCCCCGGATCGAACCTGAACAGCTCGAGCCCGAAGGACGACGCCAGCAGCGTCCCGAGCGCCGCCGCCACGAGAACGGCCACGCCGCGCAGGCCCAGCCGCAGGCGCCAGCGGTTCCGGACGTGCCGGATGGCGCGGAGGACTTCGTTTCGGTCGCCGGTCAGCAGTGGCTCGTCGCGCATGGGGTCAGCCTCGATTCGGCTTTGGGTGTTTCAAGGTGATCACACCCTTTTAGCACGCCCGACACCTGACGCCAAGCCCGCGGGCGGCGCCGGCATGCCCGTAGGCGCCGAGCGGGCGACCGAGAAGGCGTTCGGCACAAAGAGCGACACGTTGATCCGGATGCGGACATCGTTCGACAGCGTCCGCACCCGCGGGCGGGCAAGGATACGTCCGAGCCGCGCCCTACCGTCCGCACGAGGCGCGGACCTGAACACGCGGCTCCGCGGGGTGAGCGCAGGTTATTCGGTGCTCAGCACGGTGCGCGAGAGCCGGTTCGAGACCAGCGTCTCGGCCACGAAGAGCAGCGCCGCCGCGACCAGCAGGTACCACCAGACCGACTGCCGCCGCTCCAGGTCCTCGGCCGGGATCACGCGCACCGGCCCGCCCGCGGCGGTGCGGTCGCCGCCCGCGCGGCCCGTGACCATGCTGGCCAGCTCCTCGGGGTCGACCGCCGACAGATCCGCTTCCGCCAGATCGACGTTGACGGCCAGCATCAGCGGCAGCTCCTCCGCCGCGTTGGCGTCGCGGACCTCGTAGACGCCCTGCTCGGTGAGGTCGAGGAATCCGCGGCGCTCGCCCACCGCGACCGGCAGGCGCTCGCCCGTCGGCGACATCACGACGTATTCGGCGGCGGCCGTCCCGCCCTCCCCGAGCGACACCTCCTGCTCGGCCAGGTCGAGCACCTGCCCCGCCAGGAACCAGGGCGTCGGCGGCGCGTAGTCCGCCAGGTGCTGGATCATGCGGTGGACGAACGGCAGGTAGACGGGCTTCTTCGCGAAGTCGTTCCAGAACGTGTCGATGCTGGAGGCCCAGAGCAGCACCCGGCCGGCGCCGACCCGCCGCTCGATCAGGGCCGGGTTGGCGTCGTCGAAGCGCGCCACCACCGTCGCCTCCGCCGTCGGCTCCACCGGCCGGAAGCGGAAGAAACGGGCGGTCGTGACGTCGCCGCTGCGCGGCGCGCTGAACACCTCGAACACCGGATGGCTGTAGTCGACGAAGCCGAGCGACCCCCCGCGGCCTCCGCGATCGACCGGTGCGCCCACCCGGCCGGGCAGCAGGCCCGGATCGTCCTGCGGCCACGCGGTCCGCTCCCCCGCCACGACGAGCAGGCCGCCTCCCGCCTCGACGAACGCGGCCAGCGCCTCGCCCGCGGCGCCCGCCGGAGGCCGGGTGTCGTTCAGCACCACCACCTGCCGGTCCGCGAGGTCCGGCGCCGAAAAGCTCTCCAGCGTCGTCGCCCGCACGTCGAACGCCGGCTCGGACCCGATGCCGAGCGCGCGCGTCAGGAAGAGGTTGGCGTCGTCCGGCGCGGTGGCGCTGCCGACGACCAGCACCGTGACCACCTGCCCCGGCGACACGACGAAGTGGAAGACATCGTCCGCCGGCAGCGCATCCGGGGCGATGCGCACGGCCCCGAACATCTGCGCGTCGCCGAGCGTCACCGGCGCGAAATCCACCGTCGTCGAGCCGGCCGGCGGCAGGTCGGCGGTGAGCGTCTCGATCTCGCGGCCCTCCATGTCCAGCGCCACCTCGAGGCCGGTGATCGCGGCGCCCCCCCGGTTGGTCAGCCGCGCCGCCACCTGGATTCGCTCGCGGCCCGAGAAGTACTCGCGCTCGAAGAGCACGCCGGCCACGCTGACATTCGCCGCGGCCGCGTCGTCCCCGCCGACCGGGATCGGTGTCAGCACGGTCCCCTGCGGGAACCGGACGCCGACCGCGCTCTCGACACCGGCCCTCTGGAAGTCGGTGATGAGCACCGCCTCGAGGCGCGGCAGGTCCGAGCTCTCGAAGATGCCCTCGGCGAGCTTCAGGGCCGGACCGTAGCGGGTCACCCCGGACCCGACCTCCGCGTTCGCGACCAGATTGCGCAGGCTCGCGCGGTCGGTCGTCGAGCGCGGCCCGGTCTCGGCGCCGCCGTCGAACAGGATCACCGTCGCGCGATCGCCGGGGTCCAGCGCAGCGATCGTGTCGGTCGCCAGCGTCTGCGCCGCGTCCCAGCGGTCGCCGAAGCTCATGCTGTAGGAGCGGTCGAGCAGGACCACCACCTCGCGTGCGCCGTCGGTCACCGCGGCCAGCGCCGCGGCGCGGATGAAGGGGCGCGCGAAGGCGAACAGCAGCAGGAGCAGCGCGGCGCAACGCAGCAGCAGCAGGAACCAGTGCCGGATCCGCTGGCGGCGGAAGGAACGGTAGGGGACCTTGCGGAGGAACATCAGCGAGGGGAACTCCACCTCGTCCTTCCGCTCGCGCTGGATCATGTGCAGGATGACCGGCACGGCGATCGTCGCGAGTCCGAGCAGGAACAGCGGGGCCAGCAATCCCATCAGCGCACCCGATTCAGCTTCTCGCGCATCGCCAGGAATCGGAACAGTCCGTGGTCCATCGGCTGCGCGGTGTTGAAGAAGGCGTAGTCGATCTTGTTCTCGGCGCAGAGCTTCGTCAGCCGCTCGATGTGCTCCGCGATCAGCGCGCGGTACTGCTCGCGCAGCTTCTCGGGCACCACCGGCATCCGCTGGCCGGTCTCCAGATCCCGGAAGTTGCCCGCCTCGGCGTATGGAAAGTCGACCTCGGCGGGATCGAGCACGTGGAACACGATCAGGTCGTTGCCGCCGTAGCTGAGCGGCTTCAGCCGGTTGACGATGGTCTCCGGCTCGTCGTAGAGGTCCGAGATCAGCAGCAGGATGCCGCGGCGCTTGAAGAACTCGGTCATGCGGAACAGCGGCTTCTCGAACGATCCGGGCCGCCCCGCCTCGATGCGGTCGAGCGTGTGCAGGACGACGTCGAGGTGCTTCGCCGAGGGCGGCACCCGGGTGACGATGTCGTCGTCGAAGGTCACGATCCCGACCCGGTCGCGCTGCGTCGTGGCGAAGTAGGTCAGGCACCCCGCCAGATAGCGTCCGTAGTCCAGCTTGGAGATGCCGCGGCTGGCGAAGCTCATCGAGCGCGAGATGTCGAACAGCACCGAGAAGTTGGCGTTCGTGTCCGCCTCGAACTGCTTGACGTAGAAGCGGTCCGTGCGCGCGAACACCCGCCAGTCGATGAACCGGATGTCGTCGCCCGGCATGTAGCCGCGGTGCTCGGCGAAGTCCACCGACACGCCGAGATACGGCGCCTTGTGCAGGCCGTTGATGAAGCCGTCGACGACGTTGCGCGCCAGCAGCTTCAGGTTCCCGATGCGCCCGAGAACCTGCGG
Source organism: Acidobacteriota bacterium (assembly GCA_009861545.1). NCBI lineage: Bacteria > Pseudomonadati > Acidobacteriota > Acidobacteriota bacterium. The sequence continues at coordinate 45,822 of VXME01000015.1, forward strand.
ATCGACGAACCGCGCGCCGGGCGTGGACGAAGGCGGGTCGGCGGCCACGCTACATCTGCGACGCCGGGACCGGCACCGCCTCCACCAGTTGATCGACGATCTGATCGGACGTGATGCCCTCGGACTCGGCGTGGAAATTCAGCAGCACGCGGTGCCGCAGCACCGGGCGCGAGAGCGCATGGATGTCGTCGAAGTTCACGTGGTAGCGCCCCTGGGTGAGCGCCCGCGCCTTGCTGCCGAGGATCAGGTACTGCGCCGCGCGCACGCTCGCCCCGTACTGCACCCACTTCTTGACGAAATCCGGGCCGTCGCCGTCCTTCTCGTTCCGCCGGCTCGTCCGGACCAGCTCCAGGGTGTAGCGCATCACCGCCTCGGACACGGGCACCTTGCGCACCAGCTCCTGGAACGCCACGAGGTCGTCGCCGGTCACCGCGTGCCGGTAGTCCGGGTTGTTCGTGATCGTCGTCGTGCGCACCACCTCGAGCTCCTCGTGCTCGGGGGGATGCTCGATGACGATGTGGAACATGAACCGGTCGAGCTGCGCCTCCGGCAGCGGATAGGTCCCTTCGAGCTCGATCGGATTCTGCGTCGCGAAGACGAAGAACGGCTCGGCGAGCTCGTAGGTCCGTCCCTGCACGGTCACGCGGTGCTCCTGCATCGCCTCGAGCAGCGCCGACTGGGTCTTGGGCGGCGTCCGGTTGATCTCGTCCGCGAGCAGGATGTTGGTGAACACCGGACCCGGCGCGAACACCATCTTGCGCCCGCCCGTCTCCGGATCGTCCTGGATGATGTCGGTCCCGGTGATGTCCGAGGGCATCAGGTCGGGGGTGAACTGGATCCGGGCGAATTTCAGGTCGAGGACCTGCGCCATCGTCTGGATCAGCAACGTCTTGGCGAGCCCCGGAACGCCCACGATGAGGCTGTTGCCCCCGACGAACAGGGTCAGCAGCACCTGCTCGATGATTTCGTCCTGGCCGATGATCTTCTTGTGCAGCTCCGACAGAATCTGCTCGCGCCCGGCCTTCAGCTTGTCGGCCAGCGCGATGTCGTCGGGGGATTCGAGATCGGCCGGCCCCGCCGCGACCACGGCGGGCGCTTCGTCGCCGGCCTGCTCCGCCGCTGCTTCCGTGTCCGCCGCGACGTCCTCGGCCGCCGACGCGTCGTCCGCCGTCCGGGCCGCGCCTGTCGCTTCCGTCGCCTCGATCGCTTCCGTTACGCCGCCGGTCGGTTCCACCACGTCGGTCGGCTCGGTGGCCGGGGTGTCTGGCTCCACGAAGGTCTCCTCGCGTCTGCGGCCGTTCATCCCTGCAGAAGAACGCCCGCCGGTTTTGGTCGTGTTTCAGTGCGTCAACGCATACATCACGTAATTGACGCCGAACTTGTACGCCTCGTTGGTCACGTCGACCGCGTACCAGCCGGTGTTGGAAAACTCCCAGTATTCCCCGATGTCGTTCTCGTAGTTGGCGATGGCGTACATCCGGCCGGACGGGTCGTTGTCCTCGAAGAAACCCCAGAAGGTGGGGGGCGGCCCGTACATCGGCGCCATCTCGAGCGTCTCGATGTCGAAGAAGGAATGAAAGATCGGATGCGAGATGTCGAGCTCGATGGGCCGGATGCCGGGCAGCGCGCGCGCCATCTGGGCGGTGAGGTTCTCGAGGTGCCAGCCGGTGAAATCGTCGAAGATGATGAAGCCGCCCTTGAGCAGGTAGTTGCGCAGGCCCTCGATCTCCTCGTCGGTCGGCTGCCAGAAGCCCGGCTCGGCCATGTAGGCCACCGGGAAGCGGGTCAGATCGGGGTCGTCGAGCGGGAGCACGTTGCCCCCGTTCGGCGCCAGGTAGATGTCGAGGTCGCTGATCTCCTCGACGATCCTGCCGAAGTTCTGCTCGGCCCGCGGGTAGTCGTGGGCCCACTTGATGTCGCGCCGAAACAGGCCGCTCCGCAGTCCCCAGTTCATGTCGTAGCGCAGGCGCACGAACGTGAACCGGCCGTCGTAGGCGACGTTGCCCGGCAGGACGTCGGCGCCGGCCATGCCGGCGGTCGCGGCCAAGGCGGCGAGCACCAGGGCGCACGCCGCCGCTCCCATGGCCGGCCGGGTCACCGAGAGTCGGCGGTTTCTCCTCATCGCGGATCCGATGCTTCCCTGGCCGCCTCCAGCTGCCGAATCTGCCGGCTCTTCAACGCCAGCTCGATCAGCAGCCGCTCGAGCTCCGCCTCGTACTGCTCCTGGTCGGCGCCCCCGCGCAACACCCGCAACTCGTCCACGCGCGCCTCGATCTCGGCCCGCTCCAGGTACAGCGGCCGCAACTCCGGATCGTCGGGGAACGCCATCCGCGCGGTGGCGAGATCCTCGCCGGCGCTGAGGAAGGCGGTCCGGGCCACCATGCCGTCGCCGGCCAGCGGATCCGGCGCGTCCGTGCCCACGCCGTCGCCGTTGTCGTCGAGCAGGGCATGCTCGGTCTGCAGGATTCCCTCGGCCTCGAAGGCGGCGACCACCCGCTGGCGCGCGTAGACGAACGCCTCGAGCATCGACACCCGCTCGTTGCGGTCCTGGTCGGCCTCTCCCTCGCCGTCGGCGAACGCCTCGACGAAGTAGCCCCCGAAGAGGGTGGCGTTCCACTCGCGGCCGTTGCGGGTGGCCGTCATCACCACGCGCCCCTCGCCGGAGAGCGCCTCCAGGAAGGGACCGCTCGCGCTGGCGGTGTTCACGAACGTCACCCGCCGGCGGCCCAGCCGGTCGAGAAGCGGAGCGAAGTCCTCGGCCGACGGATCGCGGCGCGGCAGGTTGAGGCGTGCGCGGTCGGTGAAGCTGCCGTGGCCGAAGATGACGATGGCGACGTGGTCGGCCGGGCCGGCGCGCTCGGCGATCGACTCGATGGCGGCGGACACGTTCTCCATCGTCGACCGATCCGCGATCGCCTCCGGGTCGAGTTCGGTCCTCTCGCCCAGGTAGGTGACGTTGTCGGCGGGCAACCCGTAGCGCTCGGTGGCCGCGTTCACCAGCGTCGTCGCCCAGGCATGGAACTGCTCGGTGTACACGGAGTCGCCGCCGAGCCCCACGATGACCAGCAGGTGGGTCTGCTGCGCGTGCGCCGGCGCGGCCGATCCCGCCAACACCAGCACCGATACCATCCACGCAACGCACGCCGCGCGACTCCCGGCCGGGAACGCGGCCCCACCACGCATCTCACACTCTCTCTTGCCCGGCATCACGCGAGTCCCCGGAACCGGCGGAAGCTCCACTCGCCGAGCACGAGGGTGGCGAGCAGCATCAACAGGATCGGCATGTCCCAGAGGTCGTGCTCCTCGACCACCGTCACGCCGCCGCCCACGTACTGGATCTCGTCCGCCAGCGAGGCCGCCGTCTCCGCCGTGTAGAAGCGGCCGCCGGTCTCGACGGCGATCCGCTCGAGCAGCGGGGCGCGCATCGTCGAGTCGTGGAACTCCGCGTCGCTCGGGGCCACCTGCAGGTAGGTGACGTCCTCGCCGAGCAGCTCGTCGTCCGCCAGCGCCTCGACCCGCACCTCGTAGAATCCCTCCGTCGACGGCGTGAAGTTGGCGCGGTACTCGCCGTCCCGCTGGGCCGTCCACTCCATCGGCAGGTCGGTGAACTCGCCGTTCGGATGCGTCACCGACGCCACCACGAGGCTGTTGTTGAGCTCCTCGAAGTTCGCGTCGCCCACCGAGGCGAGAATCGTGGCCGGTTCGCCCGGCTGCACGCGATCCTGCGGCAGCTCGGTGACCACCTGATCCGGTACGCCGTCGATCAGCCACCGGAGCAGCCGGCGCCAGTAGGTCTCGTGGGTCATGTCGTCGACCGCGATGTCGGCGTGCATCTGCCAGGTCCACGAGTCCTGCACCGGAAACGCCATCGACTTGCCGGCGCCGTAGCGCTGGAAGGCCAGCACCACCAGATCGCTGTCCGCCCCCGTCAACAGCGTCGTCGCGCCCGGCTTCACCTCCGTGACCGGATTGACGATGGTGATCGGCGGCAGCTCCCGCCAGCGCGCGGCCGACAGCTCCTCGGTGTCGGCGATCTGCGTCGAGGCATGGGTGGCCCCGGCCCGGGTGGGCTCCACCGCCACCTCGACGAAGAAGGAATCCTGGCCGTCGCCCCGCGGCTCGCCGACCACGACGGGCAGCACGTCGGCGACCGGGGTCCCGGCGTAGCCCCCCTCGGCGAACGACCGCCGGCTGCCGAGCATCAGCAGCCCGCCGCCGCGGTGGTTGACGAAGTCCGAGATCATCCGGAGCTGGTCGGGCGTGAAGTAGTTGGCCTCGATGCTGCCGAGAATGAGCCCCCGGTACTGGAACAGCTCGGCGCGGGTGCGCGGAAAGCCGCCGGCCAGGTCGTCCGGCCCGTCGACGTTGAACCGCATGAACTTGTTCTCGGCGGTCCGCTGCAGGATGGCGACCTGCAGGTTCTCGTCGTCCTCGACGGCGCGGCGGAGGAACTTGACCTCGAAGCGGGGCTCGCCCTCGAAGTAGAGGACCTTGTCGCGCCGGTCGTCGACCGCGATCAACGATTCGCGCACGTTGTTCTGCGTCACCATCTCGCCCTGCTGCGGCGAGACCCGGAAGGTGAACAGACGCGGTCCCGCCTCGCCGGCGGTGAAGCGCAACCGCACGGTCTGAAGCTCGCCGTCGCGGAGCAGGGTGACGTTCTCGGACCCGACGATGCGCCCCTCGTCCTCCACCTGGATGGTCACCGGCCGGCCGGCGTACCCGCGGTGGGTCACCACGACGTCGGTGACGAGGGAGGTCCCCCGCAGCACGCGGCGCGGCGTCTCGACGCGGCCGAGCTCGATGTCCCGCTCGTACGACTCGCGGCCGAGGCCGACAGTGAAGATCGGCACCCCGGCCGCCTGAATCGGCAGCAGCGACTCCTCGAGCTCTCCGCCGGCGTTGTCCGCCCCGTCGGTCACCACCACCAGCCCGGACAGCGGCACGTCGGAAAGCTCGTCGTGGGCCCGGGCGAGAGCCTGTCCCAGATGCGTCCGCGTGCCGTCGAACTCGAGGCCGTCGACGACGTCGAGCCGGTCCGTGTCGGACGAAAAGCCGAAGAAACGCAACGCGAAGCGTTCGTTGAGCGCGGCGCGCAGGTCACCCTCCGGCGTCGCAAGCTGCTCCTGCACGAACTGCAGCCGCGGCGTCTCGTCGCGGTCGGCGATCCGCATGCTGCGGGAATCGTCGATCAGGACGCCCAGGAAGTTCTGCTGCGGAACGATGGACGACAGGACGAGCACCGGCCGCATCAGGCAGAACGCGAGCACGGCGAACGCGGAGAGGCGCACGACGGCGAGCACCACCCGGTCAGCCGGCCTGCTGCTGCCGCGCACCTGCGTGTAGGACCGCCACGTGACGAAGCCGGCCACGACCGCCAACGCCAACGCCAGTCCGCCGGTCCAGGGAGCGCGGAACGCGAAGTCCCCCTGCTCGAAGATCAGCGGCCGGTACTTGAAGAAGAACTCGAACAGGGCATCCAGCATCTCGTTTCGCTCACCCCGCCGGTCGCCGGCGCGGACCGCGGGCGCCCGGCATCTCTCCCGGCGAGCCTATCACGCACGACAGTTCGATGGAGCGCCGTGCCGCCTGAATGAGGTGGACCGCGGGCGCGGGCTCAGTGGCTCATCGCGTACACGATGAAGTTGATGCCCATCTCCACGGCGAACGTCGAGAACTTCAGCGGGTACTCCGGGCGCTCGGCCCACTCCCAGGCGTCGCCCAGATCCGTGTTCCAGTTGATCAGCACCATCAGGCGGCCCTTGTCGTCGAAGATGCCGCGCACGTGCGCCTCGTAGCCGTCGCGCTCCCAGGTCCGGCCGCCCCAGTAGTTGCCGATGGCCGGCACCTGCATGACCTCGTCGATCCGGTACACGGAGTTGAACACCGGGTGTTCTATCGGCACCTCCACGATCGGGTGCTCCGGGAACACCTTGCGGATCTGCTGCTCGAAGGCGGCCCACTCCCACGAACCCCAGAAGTCGTCGATCACCAGGAAGCCGCCGGCGAGCAGGTAGTTCCGAAGGCCCTCGATCTCCGCCTCGCTCAGTGCGATGTCGCCCACCTCGAGTGCGTAGAGGAAGGGGAAGTCCCGGATTCGCGGATCGTCGAGGCGGACCGCGTTCTCGTACGGCGATCCGTCGATATCGATCAGGCGGTTGACGACGGTCATGAACTGCCGGTCCGCCTTGGGATAGTCGGTGGCCCAGCGCGACCAGCCCCAGCCGCTGTTGTAGATGGCGCGGGTGAAGTAGAACTCGTGCGGGCCGGCCGGCTGTTGCAGCGTCCCGCGACGGCGGCGGCGCAGCATTTCCCGGGGGTCGAACCCCTGCTGGCCCCGCTGCACCTGGCCGGTCAGGATCCCGTTGTCCGGCGGCGCGACGGGCGGCGGAGCGGGCGGGGTGGGCGCCGCAGAGCGGACGGCGAAGACGGCGCCGCAGAGCGCCAACGCCACGAGAGCGATCCGTACGAGGCCTGACGACCGCATCGGCTGCTCCAGGAAGTTCGGCCCGCAACCGTCGGGTCCGAATCCGCAGCATAGCACAGCGTTCGCGCAGCCGGCAGGCCGACAGCCCGCGGCGAAAGCCCGGCTGGAGAGCAGCGACGCATGGTCGGCGATGCGTCCGGCGTGCGTCCCGGCGAGGCTGCACGCCGCAGTCCTGACGTGTCCACGGCGCGTGACAGCGTCCGCATTGTCGGACAGCGAAGCACCTCATCGGCGACGGCCGCGCGCCCGCGGCTCCTGCCGGTTGCAACTGGTACGGTTTGTGCGAAGATGCAGTAATCGATGGCCGACAACCTGCTCTTGCATCATCGCTTCGTGACTTGGATCCACCCACTGGTCTGGGGTCTCGCCGGCATGCTGACCGCCCCGGGAGCGGCCTGGGGATCCGGCAGCGAACCAGCGGCCGCGCGAATCGCTGCAACTGCCGCCGGTCCGGCGCACGTGGAGACCGCTTCTTCCGCAGGGTCCGGAGCCGTGCCGCCGGCAGCGGCGGCGGTGAGCGTGCCGGCGATCCGTACCGCGCCGGCGCGGGGGGTTCCGCCCGACTCGCGGCCTGGACGCGCGGCCCCGGCGTCGCCCGAGATCCCGACGACCGGGACACGGGTCGCCCAGAGGCGGGCTGCGCCTCCGGAGCCCGATTTCCTGTTCGGCCAGCCGCGGCTCTCGATCGGCATCCGGGGGCTGTTGCATCGCCCGCGGGCCGAGAGCGACTTCTACGACTTCGTGAACGAAGAGCTCTTCGTGAGGCGGAGCTCGGACGACGACCACGAGAACCCGGACCACGGACTGCTGAACTTCGATGCGCCGGGGATCGGCTTCGACTTCGGGTTCGGGGTCAACTCGCGGCTGGACGTGCGGGTCGGCGTCGATTACGCGAAGTCGCTGAACGAGTCGGAGTTGCGGAACTTCATCGGCGAGGACGGCCTTCCGTTCACGCAGCGCACGGAGCTGTCTCAGGTGGAGCTCCGCGGCGAGTTGGCGTTCGCCCTGGCGCCGCGGGGGCGGGCCATCGGGCAGTACGCCTGGATCCCGAACCGCGTGGTCCCGTATGTGGGGGCAGGGCTCGGCCTCGTGCGGTACGACCTGGCGCAGGTCGGGGAGTTCGTGGACGATCTCGGTTATTTCGAGGATACCTTCGGGTCGAAGGGCTGGGGCACCGGGCTCCACCTCTTCGGCGGCGCGGACATCCGCATGTCCCGGCAGGTCTACCTGAACGTGGAGGCCCGCCACGTCGAGGCCAGCGGGGAGCTCGGCGAGGACTTCGCCAACTTCGAGCCGCTCGACCTGAGTGGACTGCGGATTAGCGCTGGCGTTCGGTTCGTGTTCTGACGCATAGTGGTAGGAAACGCGCAGCGATAGTTGGAATCGTCGCTGGATGGCAAGGGATGGGACAATGCGAAACATGCAGCGGGCTCCGTACGTGGTCCTCGGTCTGCTACTGACTCTGGCTCTGCCGGCGGCGGCGCAGGGAGCGGGCACGCAGGCAACGACAGCCGTAGCGGCGGATCTCGCCGATGCGCGCTGGCTTCCCTGGATGGGCTGCTGGCAGCTCTGGGAAGAGCAGGTGGACCGCGCGGCGGCCGAGGACGGGGCCGAGTTCCCCGAGCGCACCACCGTCTGCATCACGCCGGCCGAGAATGCAAGCGGCGCCAGGCTCACGGCGCGCTCCGACAGCGAGGTCCTCGTCGAACGCACGCTCGTCGCCGACGGCGTACGGCATGCGCTGGCCGAGGGCGACTGCAACGGCTGGGAGCGCCGCGACTGGTCCGACGACGGACGCCGCCTCTTCACGCGGGGCGAGGTCCGCTGCGGGAACGACGAGCCGCGCCGCATGAGCGGCATCAGCCTGCTGTCCAACCGCTCCACGTGGGTCGACATTCAGAGCGTGTCCGTCGGGGACCGCGGGCACATCGAGATACGCCGCTACAACCCGGCGCGGGACGCCGAAGCGTCCGATGACGTCCGGCTGCCGGCGACGCGCGCCGCGATCCGCGACGCCCGGCAGTCCATTGCGGGTCCGCTCGACGTGTCGAGCGTGCGCGAGGCCGCCGCGCGAGCGGACTCTCCGGTGGTCGAGGCGTTGCTCACCGAGACCCAGCCCCGCCTGAATCTGGACGCCGCCACGCTCATCGATCTGGACGACGCGGGCGTCGACGAAAGCGTCATCGACGTCCTGGTGGCGCTGGCCTTCCAGGAACGGCTCGGCATCTCGCTCAAGATCTTCGACGGCGGCGCGCGACGCGACAACCTGACGTTCCACATCGCACCGACGACGCCCCAGGAGAAGCTCGGACAGATCGTGGACTTGCTCACGACCTTTCTGCCCGTCGACGCGTCAGGCGGGGCCATCGTCTATTGCGCCACCCGGCGGCGGTGCGAGGAGATCGCCGAATACCTGCAAGCGAAGGGCTTCTCCGCCAACCACTTC